>JBOGIZ010000510.1:0-4277 GCA_050747805.1 Vicinamibacterales bacterium
GTATTCGGTGAAGCTCGACGAGGTCCGTCCGGCGGCCGATGGGGATCGGGCCTTGTATCAGGCGCACATCCTCGGTGCCCAAGCCGACGCGCTGCGCTCTGCAGGCAAGCTGGACGACGCGATGTCGAAAGCGGCGCAAGCGCTGACGCTCGCGGTACAGGGCGCCGGGCCGCAGGACGCGTACGTCGCCGATCTTGGGGGCGCGCTTGGCGAACTCCAGCGCTCGAAGGGTCTCAGCCAGGAAGCCGAGCAGACATTCCTGCACGCGATCGATGTGAGTACCGCGGCCGTCGGGCACGACGATCCGCATCCGGCGATGCTGATGGTCAGGCTCGGGACCTTGTACGAAGCGGAGAATGATTACGCGAAAGCCGAGCCGCTTCTCGAGGATGCCGTCTCGATCGTCGACCGAACCCTGGGCGACCATCCCGACCTCATCGCCGCGCTGCGCGCGCTCTCCCTCGTGCACCAGGATCGCGGCGACTACGAGCGGACGCGAAGCGAACTAGAAAGGGCGCTCGGGATCGCCGATCGCACGCTGACGCCCGACGATTTCAACGGAATCGCGATCGTCCACAATCTGGGCGATCTCTACGTCAGGCTGGGCAACCTCGACCGCGCGAAATCGCTGTCGGAGCGCGCGCTCAAGGCCATCGAGCGGACGCTCGGGCCCAATGACCTCCACGTCACCAATCCGCTCCTCAATCTCTCGATCATCGCGCGCGAGCAGGGTGATTATCCGCGGGCCCTCGCGTACTTGGAGCGCGCGTACGACGTGCGCAAGAAAATCTACGGAGAAGAGCACACACAGACGGCCTCGATCCTCATCAGCCTGGGCAATATCTACAAGGAGGAGGGTCAATTCCAGACGGCGATCGACACCTATCAGCGTGCGTACGACGTACTCGAGCGTACGGCGGGTCCGTACCACGAGTACACGCTGATGGCGATGGGGAACATGGCGAGCGCTTATGCGGCCGAAGGCAAGCTCGACGAAGCCGTGCAGTACCAAGCGCGCTATGACGCGCTCGTCGAAAAGCGCATCACGTTCAACCTGGCGATCGGATCCGAGCGCGAGAAGCTCGCCTACGAGCAGACGACGTTCGAGAAGATGGGCCGGACGATCTCGCTCAATCTTGAGCAGGCGCCCGACAACGCTGCGGCCGCGGATCTCGCGCTATCCGCCATCCTCCGGCGCAAAGGGCGCGTCCTGGATGCCCTTGCCGACAACCTTCATACGCTCCGCGCGCGGCTCGCGCCGGACGATCAGCGCCTGCTCGACGACTACGGATCGGTCACCGCGAGCCTCTCGAAGTTGGCGCTCAACGGGCCGGGCAAAGTGCCGGGCGCGGAGTATCGGAAGCAGCTCGCCAGTCTAGACACCAGGCGCGATGTGCTCGAGGCCCAGATCAGCAGCCGCAGCGCCGAGTTTCGCGCCGACACCCAGGAGCCGTCGCTCGCGGCGGTTCGCGCCGCCCTGCCGGAAGGCAGCGCCCTCGTCGAATATGTCGTCTACCAACCCTTCAATCCGAAGGCGAAGAACGACAAGGACGAACACGGCGCTCCGCGGTACGCGGCCTACGTCGTCGGCCGCGGCGGCAAGACGCGAGGTGCGGATCTTGGCCCGGTTCAGGGCATCGACGATCAGGTGCGGCGCGTCCGCGACGCGCTTCGCGATCCGTCGCGTTCGGACGTCATCGCTCTCGCGCGCGCGCTCGACGCTCGCGTGTTCAGCCCCGTCCGCGCGCTGATGGGCGGCGCCACGCAATTGCTCATCGCGCCAGACGGCGAGCTGAATCTCGTGCCGTTCCAGGCGCTCGTCGACGACCGCGGGCGATTCGAGATCCAGCGCTACGCCATGAGTTATCTCTCCAGTGGCCGTGACGTCCTGCGCATGGAGATTCCACACGCGAGCGCCGGCCGGCCGCTCGTGGTGGCGGACCCGGCGTTCGGCGATCGTGACGATGCGGGCGTTTCCGGCGCGAACGTGCAAGAGGCCTCGACGGGTGTGCTGTCGACGACGTACTTCTCGCCGCTCGACGGAACAGCGCAAGAAGCGACGGTCATCGGACATCTGCTGCCGAACGCGATCGTGTTGACCGGGCCGAGCGCCACGAAGGATGCGCTGCTGCACGCCTCGGCGCCCTCGATCCTCCACATCGCGAGCCACGCCTTCTTCCTTGGCGACAAGCCCGCTGCAGCGAGTGGCCCAACGCGCGGCGCGTCCGGGGATGCGACGCTGCCCAATCCGCTGCTGCAGTCCGGCATCGCGCTCGCAGGCGCCAACCTGCCGTCCCGCGGCCAGGCCGCCATCCTGACGGCACTCGAAGTGTCGACCCTGAACTTATGGGGAACGAAGCTGGTGACGTTGTCGGCGTGCGACACCGGCGTCGGCGACGTGAAAGACGGTGAAGGCGTGTACGGGCTGCGGCGCGCATTCTTTGTCGCGGGCGCTCAGTCGGTCGTGATGAGTCTGTGGCCCGTGAGCGACTACGTGACACGCACGATGATGACCCGCTACTACGCCGGGCTCACGCACGGAGAAGGGCGCGCCGCGGCGCTCCGGCGCGTGCAGCTCGCCATGCTGTCCGACAAGAACTGGCATCACCCCTTCTACTGGGCCGGTTTCATCGAGGCCGGCGACTGGACCCCGATCCATCATCCGTAGCCGCCGACAGGTTTCCCACCGTTTGGTCTCATCTCAGTGGATGGGAGGGTTCGCCGGCACCGGGTCTGCGAAGCCCTGTGGACAGCTTGCGCGATGCATCTCGAGGACGCCATGAGCACACACACGGTATCCAGAATCAGGAAAGCCTCTGTCGGGACGGCGGCGGTCGTCTGGGGATTGTCGATGATGGCCGTGGGCAGCGCGCGGCCGGCGCACGCCGCCTCCGAGAGACAGCCCGTTCTGGCCTACGAGAATGTCGCGGGGCTGATGGGCACGTTCTCCGTCAACGGCGCGATCGACCTCCGGAATCCGTTCTTTCAGAGCCTCGGCACGAACGGCCGCACGTGCCTGACATGCCACGCGCCCGACAGCGCCTGGACCATCACGCCGCAGCACGCGCAGCTGCGATTCCTCGAGACGCGCGGCACCGATCCGCTGTTCACGAACAACGACGGGTCGGTCTGCGAGGGGGCGATCGCGCGGACGGTGGACGAGAAGCGGCAGGCGTACCGGCTGCTGCTCACGCGCGGACTGATCCGCATCGGCATGGACGTGCACGCGAACGCGCAATTCGTCATCGACAGCGTCCGCGACCCGAACCGCTGCGGGCCCGCGAGCAACGACGCGTCGCTGTACCGGCGTCCGCTGCCCGCGGCGAACCTGCGATTTCTGAGCGCGGTCATGTGGGACGGACGAGAGTCGACAGCCACCTCGACGATCGACCAGGATCTGCTGCACCAGGCCAACGACGCCACGACGGGCCACGCGCAGGCCGCGCGCGACCTGACGCCGGGTGAAGCGCGGCAGATCGTCGATTTCGAAGAAGGCCTCTTCGCCGCGCAGATGCGCGACTGGATCGCCGGCGACCTGAACGCAAACGGCGCGTCCGGCGGACCGCTCACGCTGTCGGCCCAGCCATTTTTCATCGGCATGAACGATCCGGTCGGACTCAACCCGACAGGCGCGCCGTTCAACTCCAATGTGTTCACGCTGTTCGATCCGTGGCTGGCACGCGGGGAGCGCGGCGCCGCCGCAGACCTGCGGCAGGCCATCGCGCGCGGCGAACAGATCTTCAATACGAAACCGATCACCCTCTCCGGCGTCGGGGGCCTGAACAACTTCACCTTTGCGAGCGGTGTGACGGTGCCGGATCCGTTCGTTGGCACCTGCTCGACCTGCCACGACACGCTGAGCGCGGGCAGCCACTCGGTGAAGGCCGCGCTCAACATCGGCGTGGCCGATCCGTCGATTGCGCCGTATCTCCCCGTGTACACGCTGCGCAATATCGCGACTGGCGAGACCGTGACGACGACCGACCCGGGTCGGGCGATGATCACGGGCCAGTGGGCGGATATCGGCAAGTTCAAGGGGCCCGTGCTGCGCGCACTGGCGGCCCGGCCCCCGTACTTCCACAACGGATCCGCGACGACGCTCGGCGACGTGGTGGACTTCTACAACACGCGCTTTCACATCGGCTTCACGCCGCTGGAGCGGGCCGAGCTGATCGCCTTCCTGAATTCCCTCTAGTCCCCTGGAAGCGTGATGCGTTGCATAAGTCCCGGAGCGCGGCGCCCGGATGGCAAGGCGTGACGACCGAGCATAGTGGGCC
>JBOGIZ010000511.1:0-2377 GCA_050747805.1 Vicinamibacterales bacterium
GGCGACGCGGAGCATGTCGAGCGAGATGTCGACGGCGACTGACCGCCGGTTCAGACGCTGAAGCAGATCCGAACACCACCCGGCGCCGGCGCCGAGATCCAAGATGCGATCGCCGGCCGCGGGCTGCAGCAGGCGCAGCGCGACGACGAAGTCGCTCAGCAGATCCAGCCCTTCATCGAACATGTCGGTGCCGGGCGGAGAAAACGGCTTCTCGCGCTCCCATGCGCCGCCGCCGGTGCGCGCGAGATACGCTTTTTCCGCGTCTTTCGAATCGCCGGTGCTCACACGGGACAGGACTCCGCGCGCATCAGACCGCTACTTGCCTGGAACGTTCGGCATCGTGCCGCCGGCCGGCTGGGCGTGTGACTTCAGCTCGTCCTGCATCTTCAGGTAGGGCACGCCGTTCGCCAGCCAGTCGGGCGCGGGCGTTCCCTTCAGATAGTGATCGAAGAACTCCATCATCCGCGCTGTGTAGTCGCGCTGGTTCGCGGGCTTGCGGAGGCTGTGATTTTCGCCGGTGTACTCGAGCAGGATCACGGGCTTCTGCATCCGCCTGAGCGTGTTGAAGTATTCGACGCCCTGGGTGAAGTCGACCGCGCCGTCCTTGTCGTTCGACAGAATCATCAGCGGCGTGTGCACGTTCTTCGCGAAGAACACGGGCGAGTTGCGGTAGTAGGCGTCCCAGTTGTCCCAGTAGCCGCCCTTGAATCGTCCCTGACTGCTCTCGAAAATGGCGCCGTTCCACCCACCGGTGTTCTTGTAGATGAGCGAATACATGCTCACCATGTCGGTCAGCGGCGATCCGGCGACAGCCGCCGCGAAGATGTCGGTCTGCGTGACCAGGAACGACGTCTGATACCCGCCCCATGAATGGCCCGTGATCCCGACGTGCTTCGCATCCACGATGCCGGTCGCGATCGCGGCCTTGACGGCGGGCACCATGCACCACACGGCGGACATGCCGGGATCGTTCACGTGATACACGATGTCCGGAACGAAGACCGCGTAGCCGTTGCTCGTGTAGAGCGATCGGCTGAAGCCGCTCGCGCTCGGATTCTGGAACGTGTTCGCGGTGTTCGACATCTTCTCGTAGAAGTTCACGACGGTGGGGTACGACTTTCCTTTTTCGTAGTTCGCCGGCAGAAAGAGCGCCGCCTGCAGCTTCTCGCCCTTGTCGCACGTGTAGTTCACGAGCTGCACGCCTGAGGACCAGGCAAAGCGGCCGGTCTGCGGACGCTGATCGGTCAGGCGCGCCGGGTTTGCCAGATCGGCATTCGCGGCAAAATAGTCGTCGGGCTCAATATTGCTGCCTCGGACGTACACGTACATATCGGCGCTCTTCGCTTTGATCAGTTGCGGAAATGAGGCATCGCTCCACGCCGCTATCTTTACGCCCGGCTTGCCAGGATCGATTCGTGCGACGCCGCCCTTCTTCGTCCATTCGCCGTAGGCGTGGAAATAGAGCGGCTTCGTCAAATTGATGCCCTCGCTGCGATCCTCGCGCGGCTCGGTGAGGAAACGCTGCTGGTAGCGAATCTGATCCTTCCGGCCGTTCACGGTCAGGTTGACGGCAGCGCCGCCATCCACCGGCACCGCCCAGACATCCCACGCGTCGCTGAGCAGCACCCTCTTGTTGTCGCTCGCCCATCCGATCGCATTGATCGGCGGCTTCACCTCGTTGTGATCGTCTTCGACGTTGACGAACGAGACCGGCATCCCGCGTGTGATGTTGCGATCCTCGCCGGTTGCAGCCGAATAGACGTGATAGTCGCCGTCTTCGTAATAGAGAAGCTTCGAGCCGTCGGGCGATGCCCCGGAGAAGTAGCGCGCGTGCTTCTTTGCCAGGGTGCGGTGCCCGTCCGTCAGGTTGACGACATACACGTCTTCGAAGCGGCGGCCGTCCAGGCTGCCCATCAGCTCGTACTCGCGATTGTCGGTGCCCACGGCCCATCGCGATCGCGGATTCACGGTCACCGTGCGCATGTCGTCGGTAGCGAGGCGAATGAATTTCCTGTCGGCGACACGATACTCCGACGCATAGCTGTAGGCACGGTCGCGCGCCGCGTCGACTTCCTGCTCGGTCTGGAGCCGCGGATCCTTGGAGTTCCAGAGCACGAGATCCACGGTCTCCTCCGGATTCGCCGCGTCTTGCGCTGAGGGCCCCGCGGCATCCACCGCCTCGTTCGCGGCACCCCCTTCCTTCTTCCGCGGCTCCATGATCCCGAACACGAGCGCCTGCAGATCTTCGGTCCACTCCGGATCCCGATTCGGACTGACGGTCATGCCTTTCGGAAACGACGGGTCGGCCGCGGGATCGAATGTCACCTTGTGCGCAGATGGGGTCCCAGGCGCCGTCATCGCGACGATGGAGTACAGC
>JBOGIZ010000512.1:0-4830 GCA_050747805.1 Vicinamibacterales bacterium
CCCTTCAAGAGCTCGTCTATCGCGATCTCTATTTGCCCTTCGATCTCCGAGTCGACCGAGGAGGTGGCTTCGTCGAGCACCAGGATGGGCGGGTCGAACGCGAGCGCGCGCGCGAACGACAGCAGCTGTTTCTGGCCGACCGACAGCGTCGACCCGCGTTCGGCGACCGCCGAAGCGAAGCCGTTGGGCAAGCGCTGGATGAACGGCTCTGCGTGGACCGCCGCGGCGGCGCGTCTCACCGCATCGTCGTCGATCGCGTCGGCGCCGAGGCGAATGTTATCGGCGATGGTCCCGCTGAACAGGTGCACGTCCTGGAGCACCAGACTGAACAGCGCGCGCAGATCCTCGAGCGGCAGCTCGCGGATGTCCACGCCGTCGACGGTGATGCGTCCGCGCGAGACGTCGTAGAAGCGCAGCAGCAGGTTGATGATGGTCGACTTCCCCGCTCCGGTCGCGCCGACGATCGCGACGCGTTCGCCCGGCCGCACCTCGAACGAGACGTCGCGCAGCACGAAGTCGGGTTCGCCGCCGTCGGCGGCGTTGTAGGCGAACCAGACATGCTCGAACGCGATATGGCCGCCGGCGTGCCGCGCATCGGGGCGCCGAGAGCCGCCGGCCACACCCATCGGATCCAGGATCGTGACGGGCTCGTCCAGCAGTTTGAAGATCCGCTCGGACGAGGCCATCGCGGCCTGCAGAATGTTGAACTTGTCGGAGATATCAGAGATCGGCCGGAAGAAGCGCTGCGAGTACAGCAGAAAGGCGACGAGCGAGCCGAGCGTCACGATGCCGCTCATCACCCAGAGGCCGCCGAACCAGATCGTCAGCGCCGCCGCCAGCGCGCCGATCACTTCGATCGCCGGATAGAACACCGCGTAGTAGAAGATCGACGCGACGTTGATGCGCCGGTGCTCGGCGTTGATCCCGTCGAACGTCGCGTACTCGCGCAGCTCGCGCCTGAAGAGCTGCACGGTCGACATCCCCGTGATGTGCTCCTGCAGGAAGGCGTTGATCCGCGCGATGAGACGCCGCACGCTCCGATACGACTCGCGCACGTTGCGCCTGAACCACTGCGTGACGACGACGATGAGCGGGAGCACGGCGAAGGCGACGAACGCGAGCCGCCAGTTCATCGACAGCATGACGATCATGATCCCGGCGAGCGTGAACACGTCGCCGAACACCGACACCACGCCGGACGTGAAGAGATCGTTGATGACGTCGACGTCGGTCGTCACCCGCGTCATCAGGCGTCCGACGGGATTGCGATCGTAGAAGCGCAGATCGAGGCGCTGCAGGTGCTCGTACAGCTGCATGCGCATGTCGAACATGATCCGCTGGCCTGTCATCTGCAGCAGCCACGTCTGCGAGAAGTCGAGCGCGAACGACGCCAGCAGGATGAGGAGATAGAGAACGGCGAGCCGGTCCATCCCCGCGAGATCGCGCGCGGGAATATAGCGATCGATCGCGAGCTTCATGAGGTACGGCTGCGCGAGCTGCAGCACGGATGCGCCGATGATCGCCGCGAGCGCGAGCGCCGCGTATCTCCCGTACGGCCGGAGATACGTCAGCAGCCTGCGCATCAGCCGCGCGTCGTACGCTTTTCCGACTACGTCCTCATCCTGCATGTTGGAGGCTGGAGGTTGGAGGTTGGAGAATGAAGGTTGGAGGGTGGAGATTGGAGGTTGGAGATTGGAGGTTGGGGGCTGGGGGTTTCGTAGTTCGTCCTTGGCTTTTGGTCTTTGGTAGTTGGCCGTTGGTAGTTGAGTGTTTGGTAGTGTTCCTCTAGCTGGCCTGCAGCTCGTCTTCCAGGAGCTGCTTTCTGTGCATGGCAGCGTAGACGCCGTTCTGCGCGATGAGTTCGCGGTGGCGCCCGCGCTCCACGATCGCGCCGTCGCCGAGCACGAAGATCTGGTCGGCGTCACGCACCGTTGAAATCCGATGCGAAACGATGATCGAGGTCCGGCGCTGCATCACGCCGCGGAGCCGCGACAGAATCTCCTCTTCCGTGTACGTGTCCACCGCCGAGAGCGCATCATCCAGTACGAGAATCGACGGGTCGGTCATCACGGCGCGCGCGAGCGCCGTCCTCTGTTTCTGGCCGCCCGAGAGCGTAATTCCGCGTTCGCCCACCGTCGTCTCGAAGCCGCGCGGGAAGTCGGCGACGTCCTTGTCGAGCCGCGCCACGGCCGACGCCTCGGCCACGGCCACGGCCACGGAATACACGGACGCGGAAGGGGTCTTGGCGGATTCGCGGCCCTGCGCGTGTCGTGTGGCTGATCGTTCCGTGTAGTCCGTGTATTCCGTGGCCGCCCCGAACGCCACGTTCGCCTCGATCGTGTCGGAGAAGAGGAAGGCTTCCTGCGGGACGAATCCAATACCCGCGCGAAGGCGCTCCAAAGGAATCTCGCGCGCGTCGACGCCGTCGATGGTCACCGTGCCGGGCGGCGCGTCGTGCAGCCGAGGCAGCATCGAGATGAGCGTCGATTTTCCAGAACCGGTCGCTCCGACGAGCGCAACGGTCTGGCCTGGATCGATGCGCAGCGTGACGTGCCGGAGAGCGGGCTCGCTCGCGCCGGGATACGTGAACGTGAGATCGCGGAACTCGATCGGGCCGGCCAGCGACGCCGAACGGCCGGCGGCGGTCACCGCCGCGTCGCTGATCGCCGGCGCGACGTCGAGGACTTCGAGCATCCGCCCCCACGACGCAAGTCCGCGCTGCAGGATATTCGTGACCCAGCCAAACGCGATCATCGGCCACGACAGCATGACCAGATAGCCATTGAACGCGACGAATTCTCCGACCGTAATGTGCCCGCGAATCACGTCGCGGGCTCCGAGCCACAGCACGAGCAGCGAGCCGAGGCCCAGAAACAGCGACATGCTCGGATAGAAGCCGCCTTGCAGCCGGATGAGCACGCGGTTGCGGCTCAGATACTCGAGGTTCGATATGCGGAACCGCCCCAGTTCGTGCGCCTCGCGGCGATACGCGCGGACGACGCGGACGCCCGACAGCGCTTCCTGCACGACCGCGCTCACGTCCGACAGCTGCGCCTGAATGGACTCGAACCTGCGGTGGATCGCGCTTCCGAAATAGCGCACCGCGATCGACACGAACGGGAGCGGCACCAGCGCAATCAGCGTCAGCCGGAAATCGATGGTCATCATCAGCGCGATCGCGACGACGAAGACGAGGACCGTGTTGGCCGAATACATGATCGCCGGCCCGATCATCATCCGCACCGCGTTGAGGTCGTTGGTCGCGCGCGACATCAGGTCGCCCGTCCGACGCGTCTGGTAATAGCTGAGCGGCAGCTGTTCGAGGCGCGCGAAGAAATCGTTGCGGATGTCGTACTCGATGTCGCGCGAAGCGCCGATCAGAATTCGGCGCATCAGGAACAGGAAGATGCCGCGCACGGCTGAGATGCCGAGCAGCAGGCCCGCATAGAGCAGCAGCTTCTGGCGGGTGACGCCGGCCGCCAGATCATCGATCGCATAACGCAGCACCCACGGACTGAGCAGTTGAAACGCGGTCGTGAGCAGCGCGCAGACGAGCCCGATCGCGAACGCGCGGCGGTAGCGAATGACGTAGGGAGCAAGGCGCCTGACGGCCGGCCGCACTACAACCCCACGCCCGTGAGTTGTCCGCGCAGCAGTGCGTCCTTCATCAGGCGGCTGCCGCAGTCGAGGTGCTCTTCCATCCGCGCGCGCGCCGCTGCGGGATCGCGGCGCGCGATCGCGTCAACGATATCGAGGTGCGTCTCCCACACTTTTTCCATGAGCGGTCCGACGCTCACGCCGAGCGACATGAACCGATCCACCTGCGCGAGGCAGCGCTCGATGAGCTCGAGCGCCAGCGTGTTGCGCGCGCACGCCGCAATCGCGAGATGAAAGCGCCGGTTCGCTTGTTCGGAGGCGCGATAGTCGTCGGGGACGCCCGGCGCCGCGCTCGCCAGCCCGCGCAGATGTTCGATGGCCTCGTCCGTCGCGAGCTCCGCCGCACGAGCCGCCGCGGCCCCTTCGAGCAGCCGGCGCACGTCGAACGTGTCGTGAATCTGCTGGACCGTGACGCGCGAAATGAAATACCCGTGCCCGACCACCCGCTCGAGATACCCTTCCTGCCAGAGACGCGCAAGCCCTTCGCGGATCGGGGTTCGGCTCATGCCGTGTTCGCTGGCAAGGCTCACCTCGGACAGAGGCTCGCCGGGACGATACCGTCCGGCGACGATGTCGGCTTTGACGCTTCGATAGGCGCGCTCGACGTGCGGCGCCTCCGGTTGCCGGCGGGTGGTGGAGCGCTGTTTCACCGCTTCGCCGGAGTATATCGAGCGTATCCAAGTCACCGCAAGGCGGCTGTGGTATCCTGAATCCGCCTTTCCCAGCAGGCTCGCCAGGACGAATTGGTGTATTCGTGAATTGGTGGAACCCCAATTCACCAGATCACCAATTCCCCAATTCACCAACTCTTCCCGGGGCGGGTACGAACAATGCGCACTCGTGTGTTTGCCATCGGATGTTCGGCTTTCGTGGCCCTGACGCTCGCCGCGCCTGCCTGGGCGCAATACGGCGCCCGCCGCGCCACCAACAGCGCCACCGGCGAGACGTATCACGTCGAGATTGCCGGCGAACTCTGGGACCCGACGCCCAACATCGTCATCTCGAGCGAATCGCTGGGCCAACTCGGCGATTCCGTGGACTTCGTCAACACGCTCGGCATTCAGAAATCGACATTCAAGCAACTGCGCCTCGTGCTTCGACCGGGGAAGAAGCAGAAGTTTCGCTTCGAGTACACGCCGATGATGTACAACGCGCAGCAGACCATCACGACGT
>JBOGIZ010000513.1:0-2292 GCA_050747805.1 Vicinamibacterales bacterium
GCTAATTTGCGACGTGCCTGTTGGGCGCGGCGGCACCTGGTTGGAGGACGGGACGATCGTCTTCGGCTACAACGACGTGCAGATGCCGGGATCGCTCTATCGCGTGGCCGCGAGGGGCGGCACGCCCACGCCGCTGACCACGCTCGACACGGCGCGCGGCGAGAAAAGCCACCGGTTCCCCTCGCGGGTTCCCGGAGGCTATCTCTTGTATTTCGTCTGGACCGGTGCCAGCGGGGGCAGCGGCCTGCGTCTGGTGTCGCTCGACGCGCCGACCAAGGCGCTCGCGTTCTATCCGGGCTATCTCGCCAGCGAGTACGTCAACGGCTTTCTTGTATCGACGCGCGAGGATCACTGGATTCGTGCCCAACGACTCCGTCTGCCGAACGGCGCGCTCTCGGGCGACGAGATTGCGATCGCGCTCTCGAGAACCGCCGACAACCTCGGCCGAGACGCGTGGTCGTTGTCTGCAACGGGAGTCCTGGCCAACTTCGGCCCGGTGGACGACACCGGGCAGTTTGCCTGGGTCAGTCGCGACGGCCGCGTGCTCGGCACGCTCGGCGAGGCCGTCACCGGTCAGCAGGGCGTGGAACTCGCGCCAAACGGCCAGCAGCTTGTGACCACCCGCGGAGGGAAAGCGCCCTGGATCTGGGACGTTGACGCGGCGAACGGGGCAGCGACCGTCGTGACCAAGACCGGCGGCCAACACCTTCTCTGGTCGCCCGACGGCGAAAGCGTGGCGTTCCTTCATCAGGACCCGCCGCCATCGGCCACGCCATTCACGATCATGACCGTGCCGATCTCCGCGAGCAATGCGACGCCGCCCGCCGTGCTGCTCTCCAGGCCGACGGCGCTGCTCAAGCCCGTCGCATGGACGCACGACGGCAAGTTCGTGTTCCTGCAAACTGGCGGGCTCGGCTTCGATATCTGGACGATGTCGACGAGCGACCCATCGACAGCGGCGTCCTACCTGCGCGACGGAAGCAGCAGCCCCGAGGGAAGGCTCTCTCCCGACGGGCACTGGCTCGCGTACTCGAACGATCGATCGGGAACGCTGGAAATCTATGTCGAGCATTTCCCCGAGGCCGGCACGCCGAAGCGCATCTCCCAGCATGGCGGCCGCTTTCCACGTTGGCGGGCCGACGGACGCGAGCTGTACTACGAGGCCGGCGCAACGCTGATGTCCGTCAGCGTGACGCCAGGCGACGCGCCGTCGTTTGGCACGCCGGAAGTCCGCTTCGAGATGAAGCTGATCGCGAGCCCGCTTCCTCTCGTCTATGGCAACTATGAGTACGACGTGAATCACGACGGGACCAGGTTCATCGTCGATCGCCTCGTCGGTGAGGGCGTGCCGACGCTCGACGTCATCACCAACTGGTACGGCGGGTCGTGACCGGCGCGCTTGGCGCGATGTCCTGTCGAACGTCAGCACCGCGTTGCCCAGCACATCGAAGCGCGGCGTGACGCCGAGCCCGGGTGCTGTGGACGCGTCCGTTCACGCGGCGCGGGGCGCCGTCCGCGATGCTGGTGGTGCCGTAGCTGTTCAAGTCGGTCGCCGTGAACCGGAACGCCTCGGGCGTGCTGTGCGCCAGGCGCGCGATGGCGTCCACGCGGCTGCTCCAGACGCTGCTCTACGGCGTCAACGCGGTCGATCCGATCGTGTTTGGCGCGATGTCGATCACGAGATGAGATCATCGGTCGGGGCGATGGTGCACCCGGTCCGTAGCTCGACAGCTCGGTTGCCGACCGGCCGTGAACACGTGAAAATGATGTTCTGCGTCGAGCGGCGTTGCAAGACCAACCAGCCATGAGACGCGTGTTCCGCGTAGTATGCGCGTGATGCAGCACGCGATCGAGCGGCGCTGTGAAGTGGCGGTGTCGCCGAGCCAGTCCGACGTGAGCATCGTTGGGACCCGCTCGTACCGACGCCTGATCTTCCGATTCACGGAACGGCGCTTCCAGTATTTGCTCAACCGGTCCGCAATTCTCCCTTCGGCATCAGCCCGCTTCTTGCACCCGGGCGATTGCGCCCGACGGGGGACTACGTATGCCGAGCCTCGGCCGCGAAGTGCGCGACCTCGTACGACAGGTGGCGCCCGAAGCGCCGGTGTATCGCGAGTACACGATGGCGTTGCTCGCGCAGCGATCGATGGTGCAGCTGTCGTTCACCATGCTGACGCTCGGCGTCGTCTCCGCGCTCGCGTTGATTCTCGGCGCGGTCGGGCTCTACGGCGTGCTCTCGTACGGCGTCGCCGAACGGACGCGCGAGATCGGCGTCCGCATGGCGCTCGGCGC
>JBOGIZ010000514.1:0-2229 GCA_050747805.1 Vicinamibacterales bacterium
TCGCTATTGCGCTCCACCGTGAAGATGAACAGGCCGCCGGGCCGCAGCGCGCGCGACGCGCCGGCGACGACCTCCTCCAGCGCGCCGAAATACACCAGCGTGTCCGCGGAGACGATGAGATCCAGGCTGCGCTCGCGCACCGCGAGACTGGCGGTCAGCTCCTGCTGGAGCAGCTCGTCATAGACCTGCTTCGCAGCGGCCTGCTTCAGCATGCCGGCCGACAGATCCACGCCCACGAGGCGCCGCGCGTACGGCGCCACCAGCGGACCGCACAACCCGGTGCCGCAGCCGGCATCGAGCACGTCGAGCGCCTTCGCCGGCTGGAGGTCCGAGTCCTCGAGCATCGCTGCCACAAGCCTCGGCGCGCGATACGACAGCTTCGCGAGCTTGGACTCGAAGCTCGCGGCGAAACTGTCGAACGTCTGCGTGACGTACCCGTCCGACGCCCGCGCGGGCGTCTGCCGCCCCGTGCACGCGGCGAGCATATGCTGCGCGACTGGATCGTCGGGCTCCTCGGCCAACCACTCCTCGAAGATCCGCACCGCTTCGTCGACCTCGCCGAGCATGCAGTGTGCGAGCGCGAGCAGCCGCCGCGCCTCGGGGTGCTTCGGCCGGAGCGTGACCGCGCGGCAGAAGCATTCCGCCGATTCCTCGGTGCGCCGCAGCCCGTTCAGCAGGATCCCGAGATTCACGTACGCATCCGCGTGCGCGGGATTCAGACGGATGGCGGTCCGGTACGACGCTTCCGACTCCTCCGGCCTGCCCGTCGCGCGCAGCAGCACGCCCAGATTGCTGTGCGCGTCCGCATGTCCCGGATCCAGCGCAATCGCGCGCCGGTAGGCGACAATCGCCTCTTCCAGACGACCGGTCTCCTGCAGCACGATGCCGAGATTGTTGCGCCAGCCGGCCTGATCGCCGCCCAGCGCCAAGCTGCGCCGGATCAACTCCGCGCCGTCGTCGCTCTTGCCGAGCTGATGCGCCAGCACGCCCGCGTAATGCAGCGCGCGCGGGTGCCCCGGCGCTGCCTTCAGGATCTCGCCGTACACGAGATTCGCCTCCGTCAGCCGATCGGCCCGCTGCAGACGGACCGCGATGTCGAGCGCTTCGTCGACCGTCAGCGGGCGCGACTCCTCGTCGGCGTCCTCGAGCGCCCGGCCGCCAATCTCCCGCGTTTTCTCATCCAGCATCGTGTCGCCTCTCGACGGTCCAGCCGTGCGGACGGCATGCGCCGCGTCCGCCGCTTTCCGCTCACTCGAACCGATACGCGAAGTTGCCGTTCTCGACGGCCAGCTGGATCCCTTTCAGCGACATTCCCTCCATCGTCCGGGCCAGGAACTCGTGGCTGATCTCCGGAAGGACGGTGTTCGTGAGGATCGAGTCGATCATGCGCCCGCCGCTCTCGACCTCCGTGCAGCGGCTGACGATCAGCTTCACGGCTTCGTCGTCGTACGTGAACGGGATCTTGTGGTACTCCGTGACCCGCTTCGCGATCCGCCCAAGCTGAAGGCGGACGATGCTGGCGAGAACGGCGTCGCTGAGCGGATAGTACGGGATGACTACCAGACGGCCGAGGAGCGCGGCCGGGAACTTCTTGAGCAGCGGCTCGCGGAGCGCCTTCGCGATTCCTTCCGGATCGGGCATCAGCTGGGGATCCTTGCACATCCCGGCAATGAGCTCGGTCCCGACATTCGACGTGAGCAGGATGATGGTGTTCTTGAAATCGATGTAGCGCCCCTCGGCGTCCTCCATCCATCCCTTGTCGAAGACCTGGAAGAACAACTCGTGGACGTCGGGATGCGCCTTCTCGATTTCGTCCAGGAGGACGACGCTGTACGGCCGCCGTCGGACAGCCTCCGTCAGAATCCCTCCCTCGCCGTACCCGACGTATCCAGGCGGCGAGCCCTTGAGTGTGGAGACTGTGTGCTTCTCCTGGAACTCGCTCATGTTGATCGTGATGACGTTCTGCTCGCCGCCGTAGAGCGCCTCGGCCAGCGTCAAGGCCGTCTCCGTCTTGCCGACGCCCGACGGTCCGCAGAGCATGAACACGCCAATCGGCTTGTTCGGATTATCGAGCTTCGCGCGCGACGTGTGAATGCGCCGGGCGATCATCTCGAGCGCGTGCCGCTGGCCGACGACGCGCTGGTTGAGTGTGTCGGCGAGATGAAGCAGCGTGTCGAGCTCGTTCTTGACCATGCGGCCGACGGGGACTCCCGTCCAGTCCTGCACGAC
>JBOGIZ010000515.1:0-1551 GCA_050747805.1 Vicinamibacterales bacterium
CTTCACAACAGCCCACGTTCAAAAGTGGCGTCGAGCTGGTCACCATCGACGCGATCGTCGTCGACAAGGACGGTCATCCGGTCACGGGTCTCACGCCGGACGACTTTATCGTCACGCTCGAGGGGCACGTTCGCCCCGTGCGGCTGCTCGATTACCGCGAGTACGGCCACCACACCACGAGCAACGTTCCGGCCGGAGGCATGGTCACGACCACGCCGCAGGCGGCCAGACAGACGCGGGCCGGCCGCATCGTCGTCCTGGTGTTCGATGATCTTTCATTCAAGCCCGGTCCGGGCAAGACGCTCCTCGCCGCGGCTGAGCGGACCCTCTCGTCGTTCGACGCCGACGACCTTATTGGTGTCACGACGACCAGCGCGCTCGGCCCGGTGGTCAATCCGACGCGCGATCGCGCAGCGGTCATCGCGGCGCTCCACGACAAACGGATGATCGGCCGCTACGACGACAGCTCGGCACCGTACGACATTACCGAAGAGGAAGCGCTCGAGATCCGACGGGATTTCCCGCAGGACACCTTGCCCAGGGTGATCGCACGCGAGTGCGCCGATCCCAGCGTCCCGAAAATTACGCCTCTGTCCGTAATCCCGAGCCCTTCGGAGATGGCGGGACCGGGGACCTGCGCGAGCGCCGTCCGGAACGCCGCCAACATGCTCGGCGACATGACGCTCCGGCGGATGACGCAGCAGTTGACCACGTATCGCGACATCATCGGCACGCTGTCCCAGGCGCCCGACACGCCGCGCCTCATTATCGCGCTGACCCACGGTATCGCGTTGGGCCTTGACACGTCCCAGTACGCCGACCGTCTCGAGCAACTGAGTCGAACCGCGGCGGACAGCCACGTGGAGTTCTACGCGCTCAGCGAATTGCCCGATGCGGTCGACTTTTCAAGTCACCTCATGGCCCAGGATCTCCTGGCCGCGGGCAAGTTCATGAACGGCGGCGCCCAGGTGGTGGCCAACGCCGCGGGTGGCGAGGCATTCCTCGTCGCCGGCACCGCGGATCGCTTCTTTAAGCGCATCGAATCCGAAACCTCTGGCATCTACCGGCTCGGCGTGGACGCGCCGACGGGATCGGCCAACGCGCACTATCTCAAGACGAGTGTTCGCGTGCGGAGGCCCGGCGTGACGGTGCGCGCGAATCGCGTGTCGATCGTGCCAGGCGTGACCGCCGCGCCGGTCGACCCGGACACGGCGCTGCGCACGCGCCTCGCGGACGGGGGGACCTCCGTGGGCGTCCCGCTGACGGCCGGAGCGGAAGTGCGGCGCGATCCGACCGACGCGAGCCACCTCGAAATGGATGTGAGCGTCGAGGTGCCCGCCAGCGTCACCGGACCGCTGACGGTGATGTGCGGCGTCATGGATGCACACGGCAACATGGCCGACGTGGACCGCAAACAGCTGCCACCGGCGACGCACCGCGATTACCAGATCGCGTTTCCGATTCGCCTGACAACCGGGCAATACCGTCTGCGCATCGCGGCGTCCGACGCCAACGGCCATATCGGCAGCGTCGAGAAGCCCGTGTCGGCCG
>JBOGIZ010000516.1:0-1841 GCA_050747805.1 Vicinamibacterales bacterium
ACCGCCTTCGCGCTGCGGCCGCCCATCTTGCAATGGACGATGATGTCGGGAGCGTCCGGACCTGACGGTATTTCGGCGAGCCGCGATGGCAGCTCGCCGAGCGGAATCAGCGTCGAGCCGGGAATGCGGCAGATCTGATACTCGTTCGGCTCCCGGACGTCGAGCAGGAACAGGCGATCGCCGCGATCGCGGCGCGCCTTGAAATCCTGCACGGTGATCTCGGGCACGTCGCCCCCGGCGGGCTTCGACGCGGCCGTGGCGGGCGCGACGCCGCAGAACTGGTCGTAGTCGATCAGCTCGCGAATCGTCGGCGCATCGCCGCACACCGGGCATTCGGGATCGCGGCGCAGCTTCAGCTCGCGGAAGCGCATCTTGAAGGCGTCGTAGAGGAGCAGCCGGCCGACGAGCGGCTCGCCAGTGCCGAGAATAAGTTTGATTGTCTCGGTCGCCTGGATCGTGCCGATGATGCCGGGCAGCACGCCGAGCACGCCGCCTTCGGCGCAGCTTGGCACGAGTCCGGGCGGCGGCGGCTCGGGATAGAGGCACCGATAGCACGGACCGCCCGGCATCGCGAAGACCGACGCCTGACCCTCGAAGCGAAAGATGCTGCCGTAGGCGTTTGGCTTGCCGACGAGGACGCAGGCGTCGTTGACGAGATAGCGCGTGGGGAAGTTGTCGGTGCCGTCGAGAATGACGTCGTAGTCGCGGAACAACTCGAGCGCGTTCTTCGAGCTGAGCGCCGTCTCGTACGTCGCAATCTCGACGCCGGGGTTAATCGCGTTCAGGCGATCCTTCGCCGACTGCAGCTTCGATCGGCCGACATCGGGCGTGCCATGAAGGATCTGTCGCTGCAGGTTGCTGAAATCGACCGCGTCGAAATCGACGATGCCGAGGCGGCCGACGCCGGCAGCGGCGAGATATAGCGCCGCGGGCGAGCCGAGACCGCCGGCGCCGATGCAGAGGACGCGCGCCGCCTTGAGCTTGCGCTGTCCGTCGACGCCAACCTCCGGCAGGATCAGATGACGGCTGTAGCGCTTGATCTCCTCGTTGGTCAGCTCTGGCAGGGCGCGCGCGGCTTTTTCCGTCACGCCGGGACTGTCTTCAACGCCGCCCGCGACCGACGGCACGATGCTGATCGTGTCGCCGGGATTCACGGGCGTCGCTTCGCGCTGCAGGTAACGGATGTCCTGATCGTTGACATACACGTTGACGAAACTTCGCAGCCGGCCGTCTGGTGCAAAGAGGTGCACCTTCAAGTCGGTGAATTGCGTCGTCAGATCGCCGAGAGCCTCGCCAATCGTGGCGCCGTCGCTTTCAACCGAGTCCCGCTTGCCCGTAAAGGCCCGGAGCGGCGTTGGAATAAGAATCGTAATCGGCATGGGAATCCTTCTCGCCCGAGATCGGGAGGTCAGGAGATCAAAGAGGAAAAGAACGATTCCTCCTGACCTCCTGGGCTCGTGCGATCTGCTCTTCTTCAAACCCCGATCGGTCCGGCCGCAGCCGCCACGATCGCATGTCGCGCGGATCGCCGTTGTCCACCGCCACGATCACGTAGCTGAAGTTCGGCCACGCGTGATCCAGATCGTACTCCGACGGCCTCGCGGGGTGGTCCGGGTGCGAATGATAGAACCCCAGCAGTTCGGCGCCGATCGCGGCCGCGCGCTCTTCCGCGCGCCGATAGTCGTCAGCGCTTACCCGAAATCGTCGTCGAGGGCCCTCAGCGGTGACGTTCGGCAAGGCCAGGACCTCGATGACTGACACGCCGTCATCGTCCGTGCGCCCGATCATCGCGCCGCAGCATTCATGAGGATACGCCTCGCGCGCGTGCCGCCGTATCATAG
>JBOGIZ010000517.1:0-9993 GCA_050747805.1 Vicinamibacterales bacterium
GCATAGAAAGTAACAACTGCAACATGAAACTAGTCACAAAATCGCCGAAACTCATCAGCAAATCGCCTCGCCACGAAGTCATCTCGGTGCGATTGAACGAAGACCGTCTCACGCTACTGGAGCGGTATCGGGATGTCCTCGCCGAGCGGCTTGGCCGAGCCGTGACGATCGCCGAGGCGGCATTTCTCGTGATCGAGGACCGCGCCGTTGGCATGGACCGCGCCGCCACGGGCCGCGAGCTGCTACAGGCACCAACCACGTCACTGGTCCGCATTCGCAAGCGGTGGGCGTCTCAACACACCCTCTCCGCCGCCGAATGGGATGTGCTCGCCGAATACGTACAGATCGGCGCCGACGAGGAACGCCAGGAGCCGCCGTTGCGGCTGCCGGCGGTCCCCTCACGCGCGACGTATCTCGGACTGCTGGATGCGTTCGAAGTCGTCTATCAGAACCGGAAGGAGCCGGCGTCGCCACATGCCTGGGCATACTTCGGCAATCTCGGTGGCTATGCGACGAACGTGACGCTGTCGGACACCGATCCGGATCAGCGGGAGCAGGCGGTGCGAAACCAAATCGCCCGGTGTCGGGAGCTGCTGGCACCCGTCGACAAATGGCAGGCTCCCGGCTACATCGGCCGGTGTCTCGTGATGGCGGTTCGAGACGAAGGCGTCGAGAGCGCCCGACTCGATCAGATCCTGGCGCCCCATTGGTCGACGCTGTGGGGAGTCGCCGCGCGCGGCCACGGGATTCGCCACGATGGCCAGCCGGTCCGCGCCGCAGGGGATGCGGAGGACGATGTCCGGAGCCGGTTCACGTTACCGGATTCGCTCACGTCCGGTGATCTCCGGCTGTCGTTTGCGTCTGCCGGTCCCGAGCTTGCTGCGCAGATCGGGTTCGGCGGGGGGCGGTTCAGTTACCTGATTTACCGCTATCCGGAGCTCGTGGAATTTCGCGCCATGCTCGAAGCCCCGCCTGATCGTTCGTGGCACGGCCGGCATTTCTTCACAGTCATGTCCAAGGACAACTCCCAGCCCGGGACGCGCACGCTGTCGCTCAAGCGGGACGCATGCATCGACTTCTCTGCCAGCGAGTGGATCGCACTCCGCGATCTCTTTCGGCAGGCCTGGGAAAGCCCACACCTGGAGCGCTGGATCGTCGAGCTGCAGCAGGAATACGGCGAGCAGGGATAGCGCGTGCGGTCCAGCAGACACGGTGCCTGCGGCACCGGCAGTTTCCGGGTGACACGTCACCCCAGATTGGGTGCTGCACGGGAACGGCGGTTCCCGACGAGGAACCGCAGGAAACATTCGAGATTCGCGAATCGGTTCCCAACGAGGAACCATCGGATAACCCAGTTTAGAGGCGCGTATCAGTCGCGCGCCGCTTCCCCAGGAGTCCTCGCATGGCATCGCGACGGACGAAATCCATCGGCACCAAGGTCACGGACGACGAGTACGCGCGCATCGAAGCGCTCGCCGGCGCCCAGACCATCAGTGAGTGGGCGCGCGCGGCGCTGCTGAAGGCGGCCGAGGCCCCGTCAGACCCCACGGTGCTCGCCGAGCTGCTGGCGCTTCGCGCCATCGTGCTCACCCTGCACTTCGCGATCTGTGCCGGCGAGCGTGTCACACCCGAGATGATGCAGCGCCTGATCGATCGAGCCGATCACGACAAGCTCGATCAGGCGCGCAGCCGCGTGGCCATCGGAGATCGGAGGCGGTCATGACGCAGGAATGGGGACGAGCGGAGACCGCCGGCACCTGGCCACGCCCGAAGCCGGTCTGGACGTTCGCGTTGGTGTTGGTCTCGTTGGTGGTAGGCGGCGGCGTCGGCGCCTACCGCTACACGCACATCTGGACGCCGCTCCAGCGGCTCTTCCTGTCGCCGTATCTCCGCAGTGAGATCGCGAGCGACCTCGCCTTCAAGACCGGTCACTATCGTCTGTTGCACGTCGTCGGTCGGCAGGGCAGCCGCCTCCCCTTGGATGAAGAGGTGGACGCGATCCCTGGCACGACCGAGCCCGCATTTGCGCTGACCGACGTCGGCCGAGCGGCTGGTGACCTCCGCCTCGCCTGGCAAGACATCATGTATTCACACGCGGCGTTGCACGACCTGCTGCAGCGATGGATCTACGACGGGCAGACGCCGACCGACCTCGTCTGGCCCGCGCTGTGGTGGGCGTTCGTCGTGTTTGGTGCCGGGCTCCTCGTCGCCATCCCGAAGGATCTCGCGCGCGCCCGCGAACGCCGCCATGGACGTCGGTTGAAGGGGCCGGAGTTGCTCACCGCGGCGCGCTTCAACCGCCGGATGCGTGCGGACGGGATCGGCTTCGCCCAGACCTCGCGCCTGCCTCGACGCCGCTGGGTTCGGATTCCCCAGCAGAAGGAGTCGAGCCACCTGCTGATCATGGGCGACTCCGGGACCGGCAAGTCGGCCCTGATCCGGCAGATCCTGTGTCAGCTCGAAGCGCGCGGCGACACGGCGATCGTCTACGACCCGGCGCTGGAGTACACGCCGCAGTTCTACACACCCGAACGGGGCGACGTCATCCTCAATCCGCTGGACACGCGCAGTCCGTACTGGAGTCCCGGCGACGAGCTTCGGCACGACGCCGAAGCGTTGACGCTGGCGACGTCGCTCTTTCCGGATCGCCACAACGAGAATCCGTTCTTCACCGAAGGCCCGCGGCGCATCTTCGCGCATCTCTTGACGTTCAGGCCGACCGCGCACCAATTGGCGGACTGGCTCTGTGACGAGGACGAACTCGACCGGCGGGTCCGCGGCACGTCCTACGCGGCGATGATCGATCGGCAGGCGCCCGCGCAGCGAAGCGGCGTGCTCGCCTCGCTCAACATGGTCGCCGACACGCTGAAGCTGTTGCCGCTCGAATCAGACACGACCGCGCGCTGGAGTGCCGCCGCGTGGTCCCGACAGCGCAAGGGCTGGTTGTTCCTCACGAGCACACCAGAAACGCGCACGCGCCTGGTGCCGCTGACGAGCTTGTGGCTCGACATGTTGGTGCTCAGACTGATGCACGTCGGGGAGTCGCGTCCGCGCCCCGTCTGGTTCATCCTCGACGAGCTCGCGAGCCTGCAGCGGCTGCCGCAGCTGCACACGGCGATCACCGAAAACCGCAAGTCCAACAATCCGGTCGTCCTTGGGTTCCAGGGACGGAGTCAGCTCGAAACGCGCTACGGCCACGACGCCGAAGCCATGCTGTCGCAGCCGGCGACGAAGGTCTTTCTCCGGACGAGCGAGCCGCGCGCCGCGAAATGGATCTCGGAGACGATTGGCGAGATCGAAATCGAACGCTTGCGCGAGAGCCGATCGAAAGGGCGAGGGGGCCAGCGGAGCTACGGGCTGGAGCGCCAGGTGGAACCGCTCGTGATGGCCAGCGAGATCAGCGGACTGGCCGCGCTGCACGGGTACCTCAAGCTCGAGAACCTCGTCACGCGGCTGGACGTCCCGTTCATCGAACTGCCGCACCGGCATCCGGCGGTGATCGAACGCCCGATTCCAGCACCGACGACGGTCAATGTGCCGCCGTTTCCATCAACGGATGTCGACGATGCGCGAACGCACCGCTTGGCTCCGGACCCGCTGACGCAAACCCCTGACTCGGCGAACCACGGCGAGGCCTTCTTCCGGTAGGACGTCTTCAATGCTGACGATCTCCAAGCCCCTCAGCGCCGGGCAGGCCCGCCGCTATCACGCCGAGGAATTTCAGAACAGCCGCGAGAACTACTACACGGAGGGCGAGCGCATCGTCGGCCAGTGGCACGGGCAGCTTGCCGCCGAGTGGGGCTTGACGGGAGAGGTCCGAGACGCGGACTTCCGGCGGCTCACTGAGGGCCAGCACCCGATCACCGGCGAGCAACTCGTCCGCCATCAGACGCCGCGCCAGACGACGAACGCTCACGGCGAAACGGTCACGACGATGGAGCATCGCGCCGGGTGGGATGCCACATTTTCCGCGCCGAAGACGGTGTCGCTCACCGCGCTCGTGGGCGGGGATGCCCGCGTGCGCGAGGCACACGAGGCCAGTGTGGACGCCGCCCTCGGCGAGTTGGAGCGCTTCGTTCAAGCGCGTCTCGGGGGCAACAGAACACCCGAAACCACAAGCAACTTCATCGCAGCAAAGTTCCAGCACGACAGCGCGCGGCCGGTTGATGGGTATGCCGCGCCGCAAGTCCACACGCATGTCGTCGTCTTCAATCTCACAGAGACCGAGGACGGCAGCATCCGACCGCTGCAGCCTCGGGAACTGTACAGGACACAGCAGTACGCGACGGCGGTCTATCGATCCGAACTCGCGACGCGTCTCACGGCCCTTGGCTACGACGTCGAACGCGGCAAGAGCGGCCAGCCCGAGATCGCGGGCTATAGTGCCGAGTACGTCGACGCCTCGAGTCCACGACGGAAGCAGATTGAGGAGCACCTGGCCCGAGAACAGCGACAAGGCGCCGCCGCGGCGCAGATCGCTGCCCATCAGACGCGCGAAGCCAAGCTCGATCTCTTGCATGCCGACGTCCAACGGCAGCACCGGGCGATGGCGGAGGCGTTCGGCGATCAGCCGGCGCGTGTCATTGAACGTACGCACGAGCGAGCGTTCATGTCTGAACACGAAGGCCATGGTGTCTCGGCGAAGGCCGCGATGAGCTTTGCCTCTGAACGGAATTTCGAACGCGACGCGGTCGTGGACGAGCGTGCCCTCATGCGCGACGCGCTGTCGCGCTCCATGGGCCAACGAACCGTCGGCGAGATCACGGCGGAATTCGCGCGACGTATCGACACCGGCCAGTTCGTCGAGATCAGTCAGCAATCCGGCGCCCTCGGTCGCGCGTTCACGACGCCGGAGATGATCGCGCTGGAGCGGGACACCGTCCGCGTGATGCGCGACGGGCAGGAGACGCGCGGCCCGTTGGTGACTCAAGACACGCGCAGCCAGATCGATCGCGACTACGCACACTTGAGCGCACCGCAGCGAGACGCCGTCGATCAGGTGCTCCTGAATCGCGATCAGATCCAGGCATTGGAGGGTGTGGCCGGCGCGGGCAAGACGACCGCCCTGGCCGCCGTCCGAGACGCTGCGGAGCGAGAGGGCTACCACGTCGAAGGGTTCGCGCCGACGTCACGGGCCGCGCAGAAGCTGAGCGAAGCGGGCATCGAGTCGGGCACGCTGCAGCGGTACCTGGTGAAGGACCCCGAAATAGACTGTCGCGACAAGCAGCTCTACGTACTTGACGAGTCGAGTCTGGCCAGCACGACGCAGATGAACGACTTTCTCCATCGCCTTGGCCCGGACGACCGAGTGCTGCTCGTCGGCGACGTGCGGCAGCATGAAGCCGTCGATGCGGGCCGGCCGTATCACCAACTCCAAGACGCGGGCGTTCGCACGGCGCATCTGGACGACATCGTGCGGCAGCGCGATCCCGCGTTGAAGGCGGTCGTTGCGCAGCTTGCGCGTGGAGACGTTCACAGGGCTCTCGAAAGCCTTGACCAGCAAGGCCGTGTGCACGAAATCGGCCCGCGCGGGGAACGCCTCGCGGCCATCGCGAGCGAGTACGTCAAAGACCGGCACGCCACGCTCGTCGTGTCACCGGACAACCAGTCGCGGCAGGACCTCAACGACGTGATCCACTGCACGATGCAGCGCGAGGGCTACGTCGATCACGAGGAGCGTCGGACGCCGGTCCTGGTTCCGCGCCAGGAGATCACCGGCGCCGACCGCCAGTGGGCGGAACGGTACGAGCAAGGCGACGTAGTGCGCTACAGCCGTGGCAGCCAAGCGCTCGGGATCGAGGCGGGCGGGTACGCACGCGTCGAGCACGTTGACGCGAAGTTCAATCAGATCGCCGTTAGAACCGATGACCAGCGGACGGTCCGTTACGATCCGCGACGATTGCAGGGCGTGACGCTTTATCGCGAAGCCGACCGCGCGTTTGCCGCCGGTGACCGCGTCCAACTGACGGCGCCGGATCGAGCACGCGGTGTACCCAACCGGGAACTTGGCACCATCGAGCGGATCGACGCGAACCGAGGTCTGGAGGTTCGATGGGATTCCGGTCGAACGTCGTCGTTCGACGCCGCCGAGCGGCGCCATCTCGATTACGGCTACGCCGTCACGAGCCACAGCAGTCAAGGGCAGACCGCGGGCCGCGTCCTCGTCCATGTCGAGACCGATCGTGCGAGCGAGAAGCTCGTGAACCAGCGGCTGGCGTACGTCGCCGTCTCACGTGGCCAGTACGACGCGCACATCTACACCGACGACAAGGTCAAGCTCGCGCGAGCGCTGGATCGCGACGTGTCGCATCGATCCGCGCTGGAGAGTACGTCGGAGGCAGCGCCGGCGCGACAGAGTGCGAACCGCGAGATATCGAGACGTGAGTCGATCGGCCACACGATGGCCGTCGATCCCCGATGAGACCACGGTTCTCGGCGGTGTCAAGGGTGCCCTTCGGCGGCTCCGCCGCCCTTGACGCCGCCTCCGCGCCGTGGTCGATGGGCGCTTATCGCCGGCCATCCTGCCGCGGGACCACTGGCCACACTGTGGCTGGGCCAACCAGCCTTGCATGCCGGGCAAGATTCAGTTGCAGGATGTAGCGCGTAGGCTTCAGCGCCTCCAGCTTTGCGCGCTCTTTCTTCCTCAGGACGCGCGCCAGTCCGTCAAAGCCCGTGTCCGCGTAATGCTTGCACTGCACGATGACGTTGACTCCGTTCGCCCGGTATCTGAAAATCAATGCCGGAATCGCGACCAGTCGTGAAGCTTTCGAGCGTGAGGCCGAGCCGCTTTTGCAACAGATCGCGACAGAGCAGCTCGAAATCGTGCGGTGAAAAAGATCGAAAGTCGTAGTCCGCCATCGGCGCCTTCAGAGAAGTCGTCTCAGCTCGTCAAAGCGCGCGCGCACGTCGGCCCATGAGGGATAAGGGCCGAGACAGAGCTGCCGGCATTGTGCTTCGTACTCGTCGCCGAGCACGGTCTCGAGCCGTGCCGGCGGAAACAGCGCATCGCTTGTCGCGAAACTCATGTCCTGCGGTGGAAAATAGCTCTCCACAAAAAACTCGCGGCTGATCACGTCGTAGTCGGTCTTGATGACAGCAAACTCATCCGTCGTCAGCATGTCCGTGACGTCTCGCCGCCCGGCGAGCTGGAACAAGTCATAGTAGTGCCGGGCGTAAGAACCAACGGGGCGTCCGTCACGCTTCAGCAATTCCACTTTGCCGTGGATCGCGAAGAGCTTTTCGACGAAGGTCCGGCGGAAGTGAAGAAGGCGCATCGAAAAGCCGCCTTCGTCCTCGGCGCCGAGCGAGATGTCCCGCTCCGCCAGGAACGCGCCGAGATACGAGCGGAGCTCCACGGCGAGAGTCGGCTCGCGGCCGCTGGCGGTCCCCGCTTCGACGAGCACATGCCCTGCGACTTCGCCAACGCCACCGAAGCGCTGTTCGAAAGAGAATCGGTCAGACCGTCCGAACCCGCCGATTGTCTGGCTCTGCTCTTTGAGGAACGTCAGTGCGGGATGGCCGTCGACCGCCTCGCGCAATTTCTTGAGTTCGCGGTCGATCGCACGTTTGCCGAGGGCCGGTTCGAATGCACGCGGATCCAAAAAGATATCGATGTCTTCCGAAAACCGCTGGATCAGATTCCAGCCCTTTGACAGGCTCGTGCCGCCCTTGAAAATCACCTTGTCGCCGAACTGAGCGGCGATGATCCGCAAGGCTTCCGTGACGTAATAGTCCTTTTCAATGAGCGCAGGGCGCAGGCCACGATCGTGAAAGTATTCGGATGCCTGAAGGACTGCTTGGTCGAAGTCCCGATGCTCAAACAGTCTCATGCCGGATGCCGTTCCTTTGCCTGCCACCTGCGAGCGGCGGGCAGCGCCGTCAGCACTCCGAAATCAAAACGCGACAAACGATTGAGGGAGGCGCGCAGGCTTTCGAGCGCGCGCGGCTTCTTTCCAAGCTCTTCCCCGAGCGCGCCGAGCAGTGCTCGAACGCGCGGCGGTTCCGTCTCGGCAACCTTCAGCAGACGTTCGAACCGCCCATCGTCCCGCAACAGGCTGACAAGCCGGCGGATCGTCTGCTGTGGCGAGAGCTCACTCGACCGCCCGCCGCGTCGCAACAAGTCGAGAAGCGCGGCGTCCATCTCGGAGAGGCCTGTCCACGCCTCGGGCCGACGCGTGTGGACGACCGTATCGTGTCCGAGGAGCTTTCGCGGCAAACTGAAGCCGCTCGTTGCAACTTCGCCGCGCCCAGGACTCTGGGTCGTGAACCCGAGAAGGTTTGCCGCGGCGATTCCGGCCGGAAAAATGTTCTTGTCGCGCGCCGCTAGTTTTCGGGCGGCGGCGGGATTGGGCGCGCTCTTGCCGAGCGCGGTCTGTCGCGCCGAATAGTAAACACCCTTGCTCAGGCGCTGCAGTTTTCCCTGGCGGGTCAGACGCGAAAGAGCCTGCGCGACTGCAGAGGCAGGGATACCGGAAAAGTCTTCCAAGCGCCACAGGCGTTCGCCGCCGCGTTCGATGCGCTGGCGGATCCTGTGGGAGGACTGACGCGAGCCTGGGGATGTCGTGCCCTTTTCCATGACCCCAATGTGCTCGTCTCTGGCGGAGATGTCAAGTTTTTAAGCAAAAAAACTTGACATATTACGCACTATGCCCCTTGGAAAAACTAGAGAAACCGTTTCGACGGTTTTCTGGAAACGGCGGGTCTCTTGCCTAGCCGTGTCGACCGGCTGCGGAGCCGCGGCGAGCGATTTTACGCCCACATATACGGCAACGGATGCAGGCGAGCTTCAATGTTGGTTGCCGTCGGCGTAGCGGTGCGCGATGAACTGCACCGAAATCCGCTCCGTCTGCAGCTGCCCCGATCGCATAATCCGTGCGCTGCAAGGTTGTTCGCCGCCCCGACGATCACGTTGTGACTCGGCCTGGCGCCGCGGCGCATTTATCGGGGCTTTGGCCCGGAGTGTGTGCACTCGCGCTTCTACCGATGCAGTGGGGAACCCGGACGGGCCGACAAGGATTGAAATCGGGCCGTACTTCACAACTGCCTTCACAACACCCAACTGATGCTGCGCCAGTTAAATGGCAGCAACTATATGTAAATAAACTATTTGTCTGTTATTTTTGCTGCGTAGATAAAGAGGCTAGTTTCATGCCCCTCAAGCTGGTGCGTCTGCCAGTTCCGCCACTTCCGCGAATGGCCGCGCCGCGCGCGGCAGCTCGGCTTACTTCTTGATCGGCGCGGGGGCCGGTGCCGACGCCGGCGCGGGACTCTTGAAGCCGCTCAGAATCGATCCGGGACCGCGCTGACCGTAAACGCCGAGAAGGATGGCGCCCAGCATGAACAGCGCGCCCAGAATCGTCGTGGCCCGCGTCAGCACGGTCGCGCCCCCGCGCGCGCCGAACGCCGTCTGGCTGCTGCCGCCGCCGCCGCCGAACGCGCTCGCCATATCACCGCCTCTGCCCTGCTGCATGAGCACGACGAGCAGCAGCAGCATGCACACGATGAGGTACAAGGCGATCAGGATGTAGTAGAGCATAAGAGCGAAATTATAGCATGCGGGCGCGGGCGGCGGACGAGCGCGCCCACTTGCGCTAGAATCCGCGTCCATATGAAACCGTTCATCTCGTTTGCGGCAGCCGCGGCCGTCGCGGCCGCGATCATGCCGCTTCCCCTCCGCGCGCAGGACGCCGCTCCGACCTCTCCCGAGATCGCCGCGCTCAAGCGCCTGACGTTTCGCAGCATCGGCCCGACCAATCAGGCGGGCCGCGTGTCGGTCATCGTCGGCGTACCCGCCGATCCGTTCACCTTTTACGTCTCGGGCGCCAACGGCGGCATCTGGAAGACGGTCAACGGCGGCACGACCTGGGCGCCGATTTTCGACGATCAGCCGGTCATCTCGATCGGCGCGATCGAACTCGCGCCGTCGAATCCCAACATCATCTACGTCGGCACGGGCGAAGAGAACCCGCGCAACAACGCCTCGTTCGGCGACGG
>JBOGIZ010000518.1:0-7512 GCA_050747805.1 Vicinamibacterales bacterium
GGACAGGGACGCCCGGCGTCTCGTCCCCTCTAGCTCGCCCGCGCTTTACTGCCCTGCTTCTTCGACGGAGCGTTCTTTGCCGACTTGACTGGAGCCGCCGGCGCCGTCGCCGCGACGCGCCGCTTGCCCTGCCAGATGATCACGATCGCCGCGGCGATGAACACGCTCGAATATGTGCCGGTGATGATCCCGATGATCATCGTGAAGGCGAAGCCCTTGAGCACTTCGCCGCCGAACAAGTACAGCGCGATCACCGACAGCATCGTCAGCCCGCCGGTGATGAACGTCCGATCGAGCATCTGATTGACCGACACGTTCACGATCCGCGTGAGATCGTCGCGGCGCATCGACCGCATGTTCTCGCGGATGCGGTCGTAGATGACGATCGTGTCGTTCATCGAATAGCCCGTGATCGTCAGGATGGCGGCGATGACGTTCAGGCTCATGTCGTAGCGGAAGAAGGCCAGGAACGCGAGCGTGACCAGCAGGTCGTGCACGGTCGCGACGACGGCGCCGACGGCGAAGCTGAACTGAAAGCGGAACGCGACGTACACGAGAATGCCGGCCAGCGCGAAGACCGTCGCGAGCAGCCCGCGCGTCTGCAGCTCGCTGCCAACCGTCGGTCCCACGATTTCGGTCGACGCCGTGCACGGGGGCGGACTCGTGGGGCTGCAGGTCTTGGAGACGTCACCGAGGCCCGCCTGTCTGAGGCCGGCGGCGACCTGGTCGGCGGTCGTGCTGATCGATTGCCCCGACTCCGACCCGGCGGAGTGCACGCGAATCATCACCTGGTTCGCGCCTGGATCGCCATAGCGCTGGACGATCGCGTTCGCCCCGCCGCCAGAAATGGTGCGATCGAGCGACGCCCGCACCTGCTCCACGTTTGGCGTCTGCGGGAACTTGACGACGACGATCGTGCCGCCGGAGAACTCGACCCCCTTGGGCATTCCTCTCGTCTCGATCACGTAGATGCCCGCCAGGATGACTACCCACGAGAGCGCGATGGCCTGCCACTTCCAGCGGACGAAATCGTAATTCGGATTCTTGAAAATATGCATGATCGCTAATCTGTGTATTCCGTGGTCCGTGGGCCGTGGCCCGTGGCCTTAAATACTGATCGACGGCACCTTGCGAGCCGAGAGCTCGAGTTCGTATAGCGTCTTCGACACGAAAATCGACGTGAAGAGATTCACGAACAGTCCGATCGAGAGCGTCGTCGCGAAGCCCCGGATCGGCCCGGTGCCGAACTGAAACAGCATGAGGGCCGCGATGAGCGACGCCGAGTGCGTGTCGAACAGTGTCCAGAACACGCGGTCGAAGCCCGTGTTGATCGAGGCGCGCACGCCGCGCTGCGCGGCCAGCTCTTCCTTGATGCGCTCGAAAATGAGGACGTTCGAATCCACGCCGACGCCCATCGTCAGGACAAAGCCGGCAATGCCGGGGAGCGTCATGGTCGCCCCGATGTAGGCCATCAAACCAATCAGGATGATCAGGTTCAGCAGCAACGCCACGATCGCGTTGATGCCCGACAGCTTGTAGTACGCGAGCATGAACAACAGGATGAGCAGAAGCCCCACCGCCGAGGCGATCACACCGGATCGAATCGAGTCGGCTCCGAGCGTGGGACCGACGACGATCTCGTAGAGATCCGTCAGCGACGCGGGCAGCGCGCCCGATCGAAGCGTCAGAGAGAGATCGTTGGCCTGCTCCGGTGTGAAGCCGCCGCTGATACGCCCCGTGTCGGTAATGCGCCCGTCGATCCGTGGCGCCGAGACGACGCGGTTGTCGAGCACGATCGCGAGCGCGCGGCCGATGTTCTCGCCCGTGAGTTTGCCGAATTTCGTCGCGCCCTGCGGCTTGAGGTTGAAGTGCACGGCCGGCTGGTTGTTCTCGTCGAGCCCGGGCGACGCGTCGCGTAGATCCTGGCCGGTGACCGGCGCGATCTTCTTCATCAGATAGTACAGCGTGCCGGTGTCACCGCTGCCGCGCTCGGGCGACCCCGGCAGGACTTCCATGTCGTTGGGGACCTTCCCGTTGTACGGCTTCAGCAGGTCTTCTTTCGTCGCCGACGGACCGGCCTCGACGAGCCGGAACTCGAGCCGCGCGGTCGATCCGAGAATCTGCTTCGCGTGCGCGATGTCGGTGACGCCCGGGAGCTGCACGAGGATTTGATCGCCCTGCGGCTGCCGCGCGATGCTCGGATCCGCCACGCCGAGCTCGTTCACGCGCCGATCGATCGTCTGCAGCTCCTGATCGATCGTCTGTTCGGCCAGATCCCTCGCGATGTTGGGCTTCATGGTGAAGTCATAGTGGCCGCTGGCGCCAGGGTTTATGTCGTACTGGGCGCCGGCAACCTCCTGCGCCGCCGCATTGAAATCGCTCTGGCGGTCGGCGGGCACGCCGTCCACCGAGAAGCGGATCGGGGGTTCGACGTTGATGTTGCCGACCGTGATGTTGCTCGTCTTGAGCGATTCGCGAAGCTGCTCGCTCGTGGTCGTCGTGGTCATCTTGAGCGCGTCGTCCGTGTTGACGCGAAGCTGGAGCTGGACGCCGCCGCGCAGGTCGAGTCCGAGCTTCAGCTCCTCAGCGGCGAGCCACGCCGGAACCGGCAGATGCACGCGCTCGGCGACCAGCGGATAGATGCCGACCGTCAAAAAAACGATGAACACCGTGAGAATCGTGAGCACTTTCCATCGGAGATTCTTGTACATGACTTACCCGTTCGCGTTCTCGGTGACCACGGGCTCCTGCCCTTGATAGCCGCCCACGGCGGCGCGCGACACCTCGATGCGGACTTTGTCGGCGATCTGCAGCTGCACCGATTTGTCGTTCATCCGCGTAATCTGGCCGTAGATGCCCGAGGTCGTGACGATCTTGTCTCCGACCTTCAGAGCGCCTTGAAATTCCTGGACCTTTTTCTGCCGGCGCTTCATCGGCATCAGGATCAGGAAATAGAAAATCCCGAGAATCAGAGCGAACGGGATAAATTGAATCAGCCCGCCGGCCTGACCCGGACTCGCCATCGCTATCACGTCAGTCATCTAATGCTAATGCGGCTGGGGTCTTCGCGAGAAGGTTTGATGAAACTCCTGGCGGAGTTTTTCAAACGAGCCGAGCACGATAGCCTCCCTAATCTTACCCATTAAGTCAAGGTAAAAGTAGAGGTTATGGACGGTGTTGAGGGTGGCGGCCGTCATCTCCTGCGAACCGTACAGGTGGCGCAGGTACGCGCGGCTGAAGTGGCGGCAGGTATAGCAGCCGCAAGCTGGATCCGGCGGATCGCGATCCTCGGCATACTGCGCGTTCTTGATGGCCAGGACACCGCGGCGCGTGAAGAGCTGGCCATTTCTCGCGTTGCGGGTGGGCAGCACGCAGTCGAAGAGATCCACGCCTCGAGCGACGCATTCCACGAGGTCGTCGGGCATACCGGTCCCCATCAAATAGCGCGGCGCCTCGGCCGGCAGCTGCGGCGCCGTGACGCCGACCACATCGTACATCGCGTCCACGGGTTCGCCGACGCTCAGTCCGCCGATGGCGTACGCCTCGAAGCCGATGTCGCGCGTCGCCTGGACGCTTTCGCGTCGAAGCGCCGGATCGGTGCCGCCCTGAATAATCGCGAACTGCGCCTGCCCTGAATTGGTCACCGGAAGCGATCCGGCAAGCTGCGTGTCCTCGCGGAGCCTGCGCATGCGCGCGCGCGCGCGCCGCGCCCAGCGCACCGATCGTTCCATCGCCCGTGCGACGTCATCGGCCCTCGGACGTCGACCATCGGCCATCGCCCTTCGACCATCCGCCATCGGATCTCGGCCATCCGCCATCGGCACTCGGCCATCGGCCATCGGACCGCGGCCATCGGTCATCGGGCCGACGAGCTCGTCGAGGACCATCGCGATGTCCGATCCCAGGCGTGCCTGAATGTCCGTCGCGCTTTCCGGCGTCAGCTCGCACAGCGCACCGTCCAGATGCGATCGGAACCGTACGCCCTCTTCCGAGACCTTGGCCATCGCGGCCAGGCTAAACACCTGATAGCCGCCGCTGTCGGTCAGAATCGGATGGCGCCATCCAATGAAGGAGTGAAGACCGCCGGCGCGCGCGATCAGCGCGTCTCCCGGACGAAGATGCAGATGATAGGTGTTGGCGAGGATGATCTGCGCGCCGGCGTCCTCGAGATCCCGGTGCGTGATCGCCTTCACCGCGCCGCGGGTGCCAACCGGCATGAACGCGGGCGTCTGCACGACACCGTGTGCGGTCGTCATCTCGCCGCGGCGGGCGAGGCCGTGGGTGTGCGTCACGCGAAAACCGAAAGCGGGCATCCCAACCTCCAACCTCCAACCTCCAACCTCCAACCTCCAACCTCCAACCTCCAACCTCCTGCGGTATTCTGATCCAAATGAAACGTTTGCGCGTGGGTGTGCTGTACGGCGGCCGATCCGGCGAGCACGAAGTATCGCTCGCGTCGGCGGCGTCGGTGTTCGCGCATCTCGACCGCTCCAGATACGAGCCCGTGCCGATCCGAATCGAAAAGGACGGCCGGTGGGCGATCGCCGACAAACCGCCCGCAACGATGATCGCCGGCGACGTGATCGAGCAGGCGCGTCTGGAAGCGGCGCGGCCCGCGCGGGAAGGGCGCGAAGTCCACCTGGTCGCGCATCCGAGCGAGGAGACCATTCTGTCAATCGATCGCTCCTCCCGCGCCCGATCGGACGACGTGCCATCGGCGGTGGTGACGGGTCTGGCGCTCGACGTGATCTTTCCGATGCTGCACGGTCCATACGGCGAAGACGGCACGATCCAAGGCTTGCTCGAGCTCGCCAACATTCCGTACGTCGGCGCGGGAGTGCTCGCGTCGGCGGTCGGCATGGACAAAGGCATCATGAAGGTGCTCTTCGCGGCGCGTGACCTGCCCGTCGGCCCGTACCGCGTGGTGCTGCGACACGAATGGGACGGCGACCGCGGCGGCGTCGCGGCCGCGCTCGCACGCGGCTTGAAGTTTCCCCTCTTCGTGAAGCCGGCGAACCTCGGATCGAGCGTCGGCATCTCCAAGGCGCGCGACGCCGCCGAACTCGGCGACGCCATGACGCTCGCCGGCAGCTTCGACCGCAAGATCATCGTCGAAGCCGCGATTGCGGACGCGCGTGAAATCGAGTGCGGCGTTCTCGGCAATGATGCGCCGGAGGCGTCGGTGCCCGGCGAAGTCATTCCGTCGCGCGAGTTCTACGATTATGCGGCCAAGTACATCGACGCCGGATCGCGAACCATCATTCCGGCCGACCTGCCGAAGAAGATCGCCGAGCAGGTGCGGCGTCTCGCCGTCGAGGCGTTCCGGGCGATCGACGGCTCGGGCATGGCGCGCGTCGATTTTCTCCTGTCGCGCTCAACCGACACGTTGTATCTGAACGAAGTGAACACGATTCCCGGCTTCACCACGATCAGCATGTTCGCGAAGCTGTGGGTCGCGTCGGGCGTCGACTACCCCGCGCTGCTCGATCGCCTGATCGCCCTCGCGCTCGAGCGCCACGCCGAGAAGCAGCAGCTCCGTACCAGCGCGCTATGAGGCGGGCGTCCCGCGTCTGCTGGGCGTCGCTCGTCGCGTGTGCGCTCGCCGTCGCCGCGCCGGCTGCGACGGCATCCCGGCCGGAATTGCGCGGCATCGACGGGCTCGTCCGCGTGTACGACGACGCGCTCGACGCCCGATACGGTCAGGCGCCGCTGGACCTGCGGCGCGCCTGTCCGCCGGCGCCGCGCGAAGCGTGCGACGTCCTGGCGGCGACCGTGACCTGGTGGCGCATCCTGCTCGATCCCGGGAGCCGCGCGCTCGACGCGCAGTTCTCCGAGCAAGTCGATCGCGCGATCCGCTCGACCGATGCCTGGGTGGCACGCTCCCCCGACGCGGCCGAAGCGCACTTCTACGCCGGCGGCGCGTATGCGGTGCGGGTCCAGTGGCTGGTCCTGCGGGGAGAAAAAGTCGTCGCCGCGCGCGACGGCAAACACATCAGACAGGAGCTCGACCGCGCCGCCACGCTCGATCCCGACCTCGCCGATGCGGACTTCGGGATCGGACTGTACGAGTACTACGCGGACGTGGCCCCGACGGCGGCCAAGGTGCTCCGCTTCCTGTTCATGCTGCCGGGCGGCGATCGCGTCGACGGCCTGCAGCGCATGCAGCGCGCCCGGGACCACGGCGTGCTACTGCAGGGCGAGGCCGACTACCAGCTGCAGATCATCGATCTCTGGTACGAGCACCGCGTCGATCTGGCCATCGGCCTGCTGAAGTCGCTGCACGAGAAGTACCCCGGCAACCCGCTGTTTCTCTCGGATCTGGCCGACGTCAACGAGCGATACCTCCACGACGTCACGGCCGCACTCGATGCGTGGCGCGAGTTGCTGGATGACGCAGAGGCGCATCGCGTCAACGAGGCGTCTCTGGCGGAAGCGGAGGCTCGCCTCGGGATGGCCCGGCAGCTCGATGCGTTGTATCAAACCGATGCCGCGCTCGATCAGCTTCGGGCGCTCATCAGCGCGGAACCGCCGCAGCCGCTCGGCATTCTCGCACGCGCGTACCTGGCGCTCGGAAAAGCGGAGGATCGGATGGGCCATCGCGACGCCGCGATGGCCGCGTACCGGCTCGCGATGGCGGCGGCGCCCACTCCCGATCTGCAGGACGTCGCCGACCGCGCATCCGCGCGGCTCAAGCGCGCGCCCGACGCGGCAAAGGCCGAAGCCTTCCGGTTGTCGCTCGAAGGATGGCGGCGGCTCGAGGGCGGAGATGCCGCCGGCGCGCACGGCCTGCTCGTGCAGAGCCTCGCGCTCGATCCGTCCGATCCCGTCGCGCACTACCGCGAGGCACGCGCGCTCGAGGCGCTCCGGGAGGATGCGGCCGCGGTCGCGCAGATCGAAGCCACGCTTCAACGCGCGCGCGACTGTCCGGCCCCGATCGCCGCATCGGCATTCCTTGCGGCGGGACGCTTGTACGAGCGTGCGGGTCAGCGCGACCGGGCGATCGCCGACTACGAGCGCGCGCGAGGGTGGTTTGGCGGGAGCGCGGCGACGCGCGCCGCCGCGACGCGCGCGATCACGCGGCTGCGCTGAGCCTCGGATCGCGCCCAGCACCGCGGCGCCGATCTACAGCGCGCGCGGTCGATCCGACACTCTGATTCAGTGTGCAGTTTTTTGACTTTTCTTCTACTTTGTGCTTGACACCTGCAATTTCTCATCCATAATCTATATCTTGTATGAGGGTGGATCGCTCAGCCCACCCTGTTGTAATGCCTAGTCACCGGTAACAAGCTGAGCTGCCACGTTCCAAGGAGGAACTAATGGCGAAAAAGAGCGCAAAGGGCGGCAAGAAAAAGGGCGGAAAGAAGCGCTAACCGCCGCCGACCGGTCTGGGGGGTGACAAAGGCAAACTTTGCACCCCCGATTTTTTTGCGCGCGCACGGCGGCGAATGAACGCCGTGAGCGAGCCACCGGAGCGAAGCGGGTGCCCGCGAGCGACGGTGTTGGGGAGTCCGA
>JBOGIZ010000519.1:0-2938 GCA_050747805.1 Vicinamibacterales bacterium
CCTCGGATTTCATGGAAGCGAAGCGCACCGCGCGCCTTGGCATCCTCTTCGGCCTGCAGAATTCGACACACTTCCGGACGCCCGACGATGTGAATATGTTCTACGGGCTGGGTCAGCGGGCGTCGCAGCTTACCTACAACGGCGCCAACCTGGTTGGCGACGGCGCCTTCGAGCCGCGCAACGGCGGCATCACGGAGTTCGGCGCGACGATCGTCGCGCGCATGAACAAGGTGGGCATGGTCGTCGACGTCGCGCACGCCGGCGACCAGACGCAGCTCGACGCGTTTCGGCTCTCGACGAGTCCTGTCATCATCTCGCACGGCAACGCCCGCGCATTGAACGGCGGTCACCCGCGCTGCGTGAGCGACGAGTCCATCCGCGCGCTCGGGAAGAGCGGCGGCGTGATGGGCATCAACTTCATCAGTTTCATGGTCAAGCCCACCGAAACGGTCACCATCGACGACGTCATCGATCACGTGGACTACGTGTCGAAGATGATCGGGATCGAGCACGTGGGCTTTGGCAGCGACATCGGCCTCGAGAGCAACGATCACGCGGATCCGGCCATGTTTCACCGCTTCATGGCCGCGGCCGATCCGCGCTACCGCGCGCGCGATCGTGAGGCCGTCAAAGGGCTGGATACCCCGCTCCGCTTTTTCGATCTCACGGAGGCGCTCCTACGGCGCGGCTACAGCGACGCGAACATCCGGCTGCTGCTCGGCCAGAACTGGCGGCGGGTGCTCTCGGGTATCTGGACGTAGCGCGAGACTACGCGCGCCGCGACCATGGCGTCGACGCATCTTTGTCGCTACAGTGAGAGCACGAGTTTATGAGATTCGAGGCGCCGGTCGCAGTCGTCACGCGCCGCGGCGAAGAGCGGATGCAGCGCGGCCATCCGTGGATTTACCGCAGCGACGTGCAGGACGTCCAGGCTGCGGCCGGCGATCTGGTCCAGGTGAAGACGTCGGGCGGCCGCACGATCGGCCACGCCCTCTTCAGCGATCGCTCCGAAATCACGCTGCGGATCGTGGAGTTCGGCGCCGCGCCGCCGGCGCCCGATTTCGTGCGCGCGCGGCTCGCGGCGGCGATCGCCTATCGCGACTCGCTTGCGGTTGACGCGACCGCCTATCGTCTCGTCCACGGCGAGGCGGACCGCCTGCCGTCGCTCGTCGTCGATCGATACGGCGATCACCTGGTCGTGCAGGCGCTCTCGCAGGGTATGGACCGGCGGCTTCCCGAGGTCGCCCAGGCGCTCGTGGATCTGCTCCATCCCTCGGGCATCCTCGCCAGGAACGATCCGCGCGTCCGGCTGCTCGAAGGCCTCGACCAGACGGTCGAGCCGCTCTTCGGCAGCGTGCCGGAATCGATCGACGTCCGCGAGGGTGCCGTGACGTACCGCGTCGATCTGTGGCACGGACAGAAAACGGGGCTCTTCCTGGATCAAAGGGAAAACCGCGAGGCTGCGGCGCGCTACGCGCGTGGCCGTCTGCTCGACGCGTTCAGCTATCACGGCGGCTTCGCGCTCGCGCTCGCCTCGCGATGCGAGTCGGTGCTCGCGATCGATATTTCCGAACCCGCGGTCGAACGCATCCGCGCCAACGCCGCCCGCAACGGGCTGACGAACGTCGAGGCGCGCGCGATGAACGTGTTCGACGAGCTGCGCGAGCTCGAACGCCGCGGCGATCGGTTCGAGACCATCGTCCTGGATCCGCCGGCGTTCGCAAAGAGCCGCGCGGCCGTCCGGAAGGCGATGTCCGGCTACAAGGAAATCAACCTGCGCGCAATCAAACTGCTCGCGCCGGGCGGCATGCTCGTGACGTGCAGCTGCTCGTACAACGTGACGGAGGATCTGTTTCTGCAGCTGGTCGCCTCGGCCGCTGCGGACGCGCGCGCGGAACTCGTCCTCGTCGAAAAGCGCGCGCAGGGCCGCGATCATCCGGTTCTGCTGAACGTCCCCGAGACGCACTACCTCAAGTGCCTCATCCTGCGGAAGGCGCCGTAGGCTCCGCTTGCAGAGGGTGCGTTTCAAAATTACGCTCACGGGGTGGGGAGACCGGCGACAGGACCCGTCACGTGGTTTTGAAACGCACATCAAACGCCGGCGCTACGCCTTCCGGCCTCTCGTAGCGCAGACCTTCAGGTCTGCACCATAATCAGCGTATGGCACGCCCTGTTTACTCGCCGCTCACCGCCGCTTACCTCGACTCCGCGTTCCCGAATTCGCGCAAGGTGTACGTCGAAGGTCCGCCCGGCGTGCGGGTGCCGATGCGCGAAATCGTGCTCGGCAACGGGGAGACGCTGCGCGTGTATGACACGAGCGGTCCGCGCGAACAGGACTCGCGCGCCGGACTGCCGAAGCTGCGCGAGCCGTGGGTGCGTCCGCGCCTCGATTCGACGGCCCTGACTCAGCTGCACTTCGCGCGCAAGGGCGAGATCACGCCCGAGATGGAATTCATCGCGCTGCGCGAAGGCTTCGACGCCGACTTCGTGCGCGCCGAAGTCGCACGCGGCCGCGCGATCATTCCGGCAAATGTACGGCACCTCGAGCTGGAGCCGATGATCATCGGCCGGCACTTAGCGGTGAAGATCAACGCGAACATCGGCAACTCGGCGGTCGGATCCTCCATCGACGAGGAAGTGGACAAACTGCGGTGGGCCACGCTCTGGGGCGCCGACACCGTGATGGACCTTTCGACTGGCAAGGACATTCACGACACGCGCGAGTGGATCGTCCGCAACGCGGCCGTGCCAATCGGGACGGTGCCGATTTACCAGGCCCTGGAAAAAGCCGGCGGACGCCCGGAGGATCTGACCTGGGAGATCTATCGCGACACGCTCATCGAGCAGGCCGAGCAGGGCGTCGACTATTTCACCATTCACGCCGGCGTGCGCTTGCACTACGTCCCCCTCACGGCGAATCGAGTGACGGGCATTGTCT
>JBOGIZ010000520.1:0-3581 GCA_050747805.1 Vicinamibacterales bacterium
CTGGGATCGGTCGTCGCGGTCGAAGACGCTTATACGCGCGTACAATTCGATGAGCACGGCGTCAAGAAATTTCTCACCAGCATGTCGAAACTCGAGCCGAGCAACGAACCGGTGCCGGCGGGCCTGCGCTCGTCGAAGCCGCGGAAGAAGCGCGCGCCGCGCAAAGCCGTCGCCGCCGCGGTGGCCGAAGAGTCGCGCTAGCGCTTCCAGGAAATCGACATCCCTTCATTCGCCGGCGCGACGATGGTCGTCCAGAGCGCTGGACTCTGTTCGATGGCGTCGAGGAAGTCGGGCATTTCGCTGCGCTTGTTGATGACGTTGTGCGCGGTGAAGAGTCCCCCCTTGTCGAGCCGCGGCATCACCAGATCGAAAAATTTCTTGTAATCGCGCTTCCAGGCGTCGAGGAAGACGAAGTCGAACGTGCCCGGCAGTGTCGGAATCGCCTTGAACGCGTCCCCGGCCACTACCTGCACGACGTCGGTCATCTGCGCGCGCTTGATGTTGTCGGCTAACTCCCGCGCGCGGACGGGGTCGTACTCGATCGTCACGAGCTTGCCGCCCGTCACGCGCAGCGCTTCCCCCATCCAGATCGCGCTGTAGCCGCTCGCGCCGCCGATTTCGAGCGCGCGCTTGCGTCCGGTGGCCGCGATGAGCAGGCGCAGGAAGCGTCCGTCTTCTTCCGAGATCGCGAGCTGCCCGGTGTCTTTCGCACGGATGTCGGCGAGAATCTTGTCCAGATTCGGCGCCGATTGCGCCGTCGTCGGGGCCCAGAGGAGTGGCAGGCACAGAAGCGCGATCACAAGTCGTCGTGTCATGTCACCTCGAACGCATCAGCCGTGATGGCGTCCTGCTCTGAGGACGCGGCACACCAACCAACAATATACGTCTCGGCGTCTTCTGCGCGCCGGCGTGGGGTCGTGTGTCACGACAACTGCCGCAGGTAGTCCGCCGCCTCCGTGGCAGCGCGGCGCGCATCCGCGATGCAGTCGGGAATGCCGACCGATCGGAATCCGCTGCCGGCGGCAAACAGTCCGCCGGCCGCTGAGAGGCGCCGCTCCACGCGATCGGTCCGATCGAGGTGGCCGACCGTGTGCTGCGCGCCGGCGTCGAGCCAGCGGTGCACGCGCGCAAGCATCGGCTCCGCGCCGATGCCGAGCACGCGATCGAGATCCCGACGCACGATCGCGACGAGCTCCGCGTCGCCGAGCGATGGGGCGGCCGGGTCGTGAGCGCCCCCGATAAACACGCGCACGAGCACGGCTTCGTCCGGCGCTCGACCGTCCCATTTCGACGAGACCCATGTGCAGGCCGTTACGCGCACGTCGGTGCGACTGCGAGCGACGACGAATCCGGTGCCGGAGAGGGGATGCGCGACCGCCGATCGCGGCCACGCGAGCGCGACGCTGGCCGTCGACACGTATGGCACGCGCGCGCAGAGATCCGCGGCCTCGCGATCGACAGCGGAAACGAGCGTCGAGACGACACGCGCCGGGCACGCGAAGATCACCGCACGCGCGGTCTCGGTGCGCGGGCCTGCATCGCTGTGGACGTCGAGGCGCCAGCCGTCCGCGGTGCGTGTGAGGCGTTCGACACGCGCGCCGTAATCGATCGTACCCGGCGGCAGCGTGTGCTCGAGCGCGTCGACGAGCGTCCCCATCCCGCCGGTCAGCGACATGAACGGGGACGTGCCAGCCGCGTGGCCCGGGTACGGTTCGGGCCAGTCCCTGGTACGGCCCAGGTCTGACCCCGGTCCGACCCCCAGCACGCGGCCGCGGGTACGTTCGAGGTCGCGCAAGCGCGGAAAGAGCGAGGCCATCGACAACTGCTCGATGTCGCCCGCGTGGATGCCGCCGAGCAGCGGCTGCGCGATCAGATCGACGGTGTCGGGCCCGAAGCGCCGCCGGAAAAACGAGGCGACCGATTCATCCGCCTCCGACCTCCGCCGCGGCACGGTCGGCTCGAGCGCGAGCCGGACGCGCGCGTGCCAGGGCAGCAGATCGTAGCGCGCCAGCCCCCGCCACGTGAGCGGAATCCCCAGCAGCGACGGCCGCGGCAGTCGATACAGCCGACGGCCGCGCAGCACGTACGCGCCGCCCGGAGGCCGCACGTGCTGAACCCGAGCGCTGAGTCCGAGTTGGTCGATCAGTTCGAGCGCCGCCGGCTTGACCGACAGCACGGAGTCGGGACCCGCTTCGATCGTGAACCCGTCGACGCGTTCGCTATAGATCAGTCCGCCGCTGCGCGGCGCGGCTTCCAGTACGCGGGGGCGCAGTCCCAGGCGGTGCAGCGCATAGGCGGCCGTGAGCCCCGTGATGCCGGAACCGACAATGAGAATTGGTGAATTGGTGAGTTGGTGAATTGGTGAATTGGGTTGGTGACTTGGTGAATTGGGTTGGTGAATTGATGAATTGAATTGGTGAGTTGAATCGGGCGTCACGGCTTCACCGCTCTGGAAATTTCAATTCGCCGACTGCGATTCACCAATCCACCAATTCACCAATTCAATTCACCAACTCACCAATTCACCAATTACGTCTTACGCCCGCCAGGCGTGCACGTGCCGCGCGAGCGCCTGGACGTGCTCGACCGGGGTGTCCGGCAGGACGCCGTGTCCCAGGTTGAAGACGTGGCCGGGCCGCCCGTTCACCCGCCTCAGCACATCGTCGGCGCCGGCCTCGAGACGATCGAGCGGTGCGAGCAGCCGCGCCGGATCGAGATTGCCCTGAATGCCGCGGTCGCCGATCAGCCTCCAGGCTTCGTCGAGCGGCAGGCGCCAGTCGACGCCGATGACGTCGCCGCCCGCTTCTGCGAGATCGGGGAGGAGCGCGGTCGTCCCCACGCCGAAGTGAATGGTCGGCACGCCGAGTCCCTCGAGCGCCTCGAACAGCCGGCACGTGTGCGGCATCGCGAATTCGCGATAGTCGGCGCGCGAGAGCTGGCCCGCCCACGAATCGAAAACCTGGACGGCCTGCACGCCGGCGTCCACTTGCGCGCGCAGGTAGTCGCCGATCACGAGCGCGAAGCGGTCGCACAGGCGATGCCAGGCGTGCGGCTGCGCGTACATGAACGCCTTGGTTCGCGCGTAGGTCGTGGAGGGGCCGCCTTCGATCGCGTACGACGCCATCGTGAACGGCGCACCGCCGAATCCGATGAGCGGCACTTTTCCGGCGAGCTCCCCGCGAAGGAGGCGGATTGTTGTCAGGACGTGCGGGAGGGCCTCGCGGGGTTCGAATCGGCGAATCCGATCGACGTCGGCCGCGTGGCGCACGGGACGGTCGACCGCCGGGCCTTCGCCTTTCACGAAGTCGAAGTCGAGCCCCATGGGCGTGAAGGGCAGCAGCAGGTCGGAGAAAAGAATCGCCGCGTCCACGTCGATGACATCGACCGGCTGGAGCGTGACCGCGACAGCGAGTTCCGGCTCGCGGCAGATCTGCAGCAGCGAATAGCGCTCGCGGAGCGCGCGGTACTCGGCCATGTAGCGCCCCGCCTGACGCATGAACCAGACGGGCGTGCAGTCGACCGATTCGCGGCGGCAGGCGCGCAGGAACCGATCGTTCACGCGCCTACGTGCTGCCTTTCAC
>JBOGIZ010000521.1:0-5332 GCA_050747805.1 Vicinamibacterales bacterium
GATGGAGGGTTGGCGCCGCTCGATGTATTTCGACGAAACGGGTCTGCCGTGGGTGCTGCCCTCGCCGAATATTCCCACGCTCGACACAGCAATCGTCTACCCGGGAACCGTGCTGTTCGAGGGCACGCTGATTTCAGAGGGACGTGGAACGACCCGGCCGTTCGAACTGCTCGGCGCACCCTGGATCGACGGCGATCGCTTCGCCGAAGCGCTGAATGCGCGGCGATTGCCGGGCGTCATTTTCCGGCCCGTGTTCTTTGAACCGACGTTTCACAAGCACGCGAAAGAGAGCTGCGGCGGCTGTCAGATTCATGTGATCGATCGCCGCGCGTTTCGTCCGTACCGGACCGGCGTCGAACTGCTGCTCGAATTCCATCGTCAGGCGCCCGCGCGCCCGCTGTGGCGCGATCCGCCATACGAATACGAGCACGAAAAGCCGCCGATCGACATTCTGTATGGATCGGATCGGCTGCGGCGGGGCGTGGACGCGAACGCAGGCGCTGAGGCGATCTGCGCGGATTGGCCGGCCGACGAAAGCGCGTTCAGGGCGCTCTGCCGCCCGCACCTGCTCTACTGACGGCGGCGATCATTTCATATTGATCGAGCTTCGCGCGGTCATGATCTGCGACGCGTGCTTGTGTGCGTGCACGGCATACAGCCGGAGCCACGTATCGAAACCGTAGCGTCCCATCTCGCTGTGCGTGCCTTCCCGGAGCCATTCGGCCTCGGTGAGCGTGCCCATCAACTCGACAGTGCTGGTGCGGGCGGCGTGGAACAGCTCGAGGGATGCTTCGTACGGGCGATAGTAATGCAGCCGTTTGGCGTAGACCTCCTGGTCGTACGCGTGAATCACAGGATGATCCTCGGCCAGCAGCCTGCGGAAGCGCATGGCCGCGATCGCCTCGCTGTCCGCGAGGTGGTGCACGATGTCGCGCGCGGACCATTTGTTCGGGGCTGGCTTCGCGTCGAGTTCGGCCGGAGTGATTTTCAGCAGGGCCTCGCTGACGACGCGGTAGCCGTCCTCGTACTCGGCAATAAGGTGCTCTCGTTCGTCGCGCTCCATGGAATCCTTTCTCGACGCGCCTCACGCTTCTGCGTGAACTATCCGCGCGTCTTTGCAATGCCCGGCGCACGGTCTTCCTGCGCGGTTTCCGGAACGAGGTGGTACGCCATCAGGTGGGCCTTCAGCTGGTCGAACGCCTCAGCCGGCGAATCGACCCACTTCAGCAGTTTGAGATCGTCTACGCCGATCGCGCCCCACTCGGCCATCGGCTGCAGATCCAGGATCGGCTTCCAATATTCGCGGCCGTACAGAATGACCGCGAGCTGCTTCGACAGTTTCTGCGTTTGCGCGAGGGTCAGGATCTCGAACATCTCGTCGAGGGTGCCAAAACCTCCGGGAAAGATCACCAGCGCCTTCGCGAGGTACGCGAACCAGAACTTCCGCATGAAAAAGTAGTGGAACTCGAAATGGAGCCCTTCTGTGATGTACCGGTTGGCGCCCTGCTCGAAGGGCAGACGAATATTCAACCCGATCGTCTTGCCGCCGGCTTCGTGCGCTCCTCGATTCGCTGCTTCCATGATGCCTGGGCCGCCGCCCGAACAGACGACGAAGCGATGCCGCGGCGAATCGAGCGAGAGGCTCCACTCGGCGAGCCGCCCCGACAGCTCACGGGCGTCCTCGTAATACCGCGACCATTCGAGCGCCTTGCGGCTGCGTTTGAGCGCGGCCGCATAGCTCTGATTGCGGCGGTTGCGCTTTTGCAGCCGATCGAGTGCGCGCTCCGCCTCGACCCGGCTGTGCACGCGCGCGGATCCGAAGAACACGACCGTGTCCTGGATGTTCTGTTCGCGGAAGCGGCGCAACGGCTCGAGATACTCCGCGAGAATGCGCAGCGGCCGCGCTTCGTCGCTCTCGAGAAACTCCGCGTTCATGTACGCCAGAGGCTGGTCGTGCATAATCGAAAAACTGTATCATTGAGACCATGCTCAGACGCTGTACATTGATCGCCGCCGCGATTTTCGCGTGCGCCACCGTATCAGTACTCGCGCGCCAGGCGCCGACGACAGGCTGGAACATTCCGCCGAACGCCGCGCAAGAGACAAATCCCGTGGCCGGCGACGCGCAGGCGATTTCCGAAGGCAAACAGTTGTTCGGCAAGAATTGTCAGCACTGCCACGGACCCGGCGGCAAGGGCGACGGCCCGGATGCGAATCCCGATCTGCAGGAGGACATGGATCTGACGCTGGCGGAGCGCGCGGCGCGCAATCCCGACGGCGTGGTCTTCTACAAGGCCTGGAACGGTCGCGCCAAGCCCAAGATGCCGGCGTTCAGCGAGAAGCTGTCGAAAGACGACGTGTGGAAGATCGTCGCCTACGTCGAGACGCTGCGCGATAAGCAGTAGTGGTTCACGCCAGCAGCTTGGGCAGCCCTTCCCCGATCAGGTACCCGATCGCCGCGACGCCGAAGCCGACAATGAACATGTCGCGGCCGCTGACCCAGATGCCGCGGCCGGTAAAGATGCTGCGCGCGGCGCCAATGCCGAAGTGCGCCAGCATGCTGACCGCCAGCGACGCCCACACGGCCTGAGCGTGCGGCACGAGTAGAAACGGCAGGATCGGAATCGATGCGCCGACGACGGTCGAAATGCCGGTCACGGTGCCGTCGGTCATCGGCGCGAGCTCCGCCGGGTGGATGTTCAATTCCTCGCTCACCTGCGTCTCGAGCGCCCGCGCCGGGTCCTGCATCACCACTTTCGCGGTCTGCTTCGCCTGCTCCGGCTCGAGCCCTTTCGCCTGATAGATGAGCGCGAGCTCCTCTTCCTCGAGGTCGGGCATCAGACGCATTTCCTGGCGCTCGAGATCGATCTGGTGCGACTGGACCTCCGCTTCGCTCTTCGCGGCCAGATAGCCGCTCGATCCCATCGACAGCGCATCCGCGATCGCGCCGGCGATGCCGGTGACGATCACCGCGTGCGACGGCATGCTGGCGCCAATCACGCCGGCGACGAGGCCGAAATTCGCCGTCAGCCCATCGTTGAATCCATAGACGACGCTGCGCAGCATGCCGCCGGCGCCGCCGACGTGCCACGGCTCCCCCGCCCGGCCCATGACGTGCGACAGCTCGCGTGCGTGCACGGCCGAATCCGAGGCGATCTCGACCGCCGCCTGGTGCATCTCCTCAGTATTCGAGTGGTGCGCGAGGCCGAGATAGGCCTGCACCTCGCGGCCTTCCTCGGCGAGAATCAGCGGCAGAACCGGCGAGGGCCCGAACGCTTTCGACACGGCCGCGAGCAGACGTGTCCGGCCGGACACGCGGTAAGGCGGCAGCGGACGTCCGGCCTGACGGAACAGGACTTCCCACCGCGCCGCGTGGTGATCCTCCACGTCGGCGAGCTTCTCGAACAGCTCGCGCCGCTCCTGATTGCGATCGACGGCCGCAAGTCTGCGGTACAGCCACGCGGCGTCTTTCTCGTCGGCGTAATGCTCGTCCCAGGAATCGTCGGCGTGAGGCCGATCGTCAGCCATACCGGTTCCAGTGTACTGCGATAGCATGCGCCGAATGTCCCACGCGGCGCGATCGGGCGATTCGGCCGGATTCGAAGAGAGCGTGCTCATCGGCGCCGCGCCCACTCGCGTGCTCGCGGCGTTTTTCGATCCGCACGCGCTCGGCCAATGGTGGCAGGTCACGCGCTCGGTCACGACGCCGCACCTGATGGGCGTGTTCGCGGTCGAATGGGCGCCCACGGAACACTCGGACGATATCCTCGGACGGCTTGGCGGCGTGTTTCACGGCACCGTGATGGAGTACCTGCCGGGCCGCGAGCTGTTCGTGGCGGACGCGTGGTGGCTGCCACCCGATGGCGAGCCGATCGGCCCGATGGCGCTCGAGATCAGCTGCCGCATGTCGGGACCGGTCTGCCGGCTCGTGGTGAAACAGACGGGATTCGAGGATTCGGAGCGCTGGCGCCGCTACTACTCGGTCATCGGCGCGGGCTGGCGATCGTCGCTGGCCGCGCTGAAAGCCTACCTGGAAGAGTCCGCGTGAGCGATCAACAGACGACCACGCGCGCCCCCGTTTTCATCAAAGCGCTCGGCCTCGGCGACGTCGTCCTCATGAATGTCGTGGCGGTCGTTGGACTGCGATGGATCGCGCGCGGCGCACGCGCCGGTCCGGCGTCAGTCACACTCTGGGCGCTCGCATGGATCGTATTTTTCGTTCCACTGGCCGGTGCGGTTGCGGCTCTGTCGAGCCGGTATCCGGATCAGGGCGGTTTATATGCCTGGGTTCGCCGCGCGTTCGGCACGGGCCACGGGTTCATCTGCGGCTGGTGCATGTGGGTGAACAACCTGTTCTACTTTCCGTCGCTGCTCCTGTTCGGCGCCGCGAACTTCGCGGCGATTGGGGGTCCACGCCTCGAAGCGATCGGCGCCACGCGGCTCTATTCGGTGCTCTTCGTCCTCGCCGGAATCTGGCTCGCGGCCGGCATCAACATCGTCGGGCTGCGGCAGGGCAAGTGGCTGCAGAACATCGGCAGCGCGGGCGTGTGGATCCCGGCCGGACTGCTGATCGCGTGCGGAGCGGTGGCGCTCGTGAGGTTCGGATCGGCGACGCCGTTCACGGCGCAGACGATGGTGCCGCGCGGCGATGTGCTCGATACGATTGGATTGTGGTCGGCCATGTGCTTCGCGTTTTCGGGGTTCGAGATTACGTCCCTCGTGGGTCAGGAAATCCATCGGCCCGAGCGGACGATTCCGGTGGGCATTCTCATCGCCGGCGCGATCACCACGGTGTTCTACATCGCGGGCTCCGCGTCGGTGCTGGTTGCCGTACCCACATCGTCGCTGAAGGAATTGAGCGGCATCACTGACGCCGTGCAGCTCGTGGCCGGACGCGTCGGCCTCACGGGACTCGGCGCGATCACCGGACTGCTGCTCGCGTTGAATGCGCTCGCGGGAACGGGATCGTGGACCGCAGGAGCTGCGCGCGTTCCGTTCGCCGCGGGCGTCGACACCGCCATGCCGCGCGCGTTTGCCCGGCTGCATCCACGCTACCGGACGCCGCACGTCGCGCTGTTCGTCCAGGCGCTGGCTGCGTCGCTCATTTTTCTCGCGAGCCTGTTTCTCACCGTCGGCGGGCGGACGACATCGATCCAGGATGCGTACGACATCCTCGTGAACCTGACGATCCTGATCTATTTCGTTCCCTACCTGTATTTGTTCGCGGCGCTCGTGCGGCTCCGGCCAGAGGAAGCGGGCGGCGGACCGCAGACAGTGCGCATCCCTGGCGGTGCGGCGGGCACGTGGACGCTCGCCGCGCTCGGATTCGTGG
>JBOGIZ010000522.1:0-4360 GCA_050747805.1 Vicinamibacterales bacterium
GGCCTGGCCAGAAATCCGTCGGAGGCCATGGAGCTCGCGCGCACGCTCGGCTTTCCGATCGTGATTCGGCCGTCCTTCACGCTCGGCGGCGTCGGCGGCGGCATCGCCTACAACATCGAGGAGTTCCGCGAAATCGCGCAGCGCGGATTGAGCCTCAGCCCGGTGCACGAGGTCCTGCTAGAGGAATCGGTCATCGGCTGGAAGGAGTTCGAGCTCGAGGTGATGCGCGACGTCGCCGACAACTTCGTCGTCATCTGCTCGATCGAGAACATCGATCCGATGGGCGTGCACACCGGCGACAGCATCACCGTCGCGCCCGCGCTCACGCTGACCGACAAGGAATATCAGCGGATGCGCGACATCGCGCGCCGCATCATCAGGCGCGTGAACGTCGAAACGGGCGGGTCGAACATCCAATTCGCGATCAATCCGCGCGACGGACGGATCGTCGTGATCGAGATGAATCCCCGCGTGTCGCGCTCGTCGGCCCTCGCGTCGAAGGCCACTGGCTTTCCGATCGCGAAAATCGCGGCCAAGCTCGCGCTCGGCTATACGCTCGACGAAATTCCCAACGACATCACGCGTCTGACGCCCGCGTCGTTCGAGCCAACGATCGACTACATCGTCGTCAAGGTGCCGCGGTGGGCATTCGAGAAGTTCCCCCGCGCGGATCGGACGCTGACGACGCAGATGAAGTCGGTCGGCGAAGTGATGGCGATCGGGAGGACTTTCAAGGAAGCGTTCATGAAGGCGTTCCGCTCGCTCGAGCTGGGGCGCGGCAACATGCTCTTTGCCAGAAGCGGCGGCCGCATCAACGCGACCGCGGCCGTCGAATCCGACGATGACGACGGATCGCTGCAGCGCGCGCTGGCGGTGCCGAACGATCGGCGCATGTGGGCGCTCTTCCGCGCGCTCGAGCGCGGCTGGCCGGTAGAGAAGATCCAGCGCCTCACCAACATCGACCCATGGTTCCTGACGCAGTTCCGACAGCTCGTCGATCTGCGCGACGGGGCGGCGGCCGCGGGGGCGAACGGCCTCTCGCGCGATCTGCTGCGCACCCTCAAGCGCGCGGGATTCGGCGACTGGCAGATCGGCAGCATCGTCAACGCCGACGAAGCGGCCGTCCGGCAGGCGCGACTCGATCATGGTCTGCGCGCCGCGTACAAGCGGATCGACACGTGCGCGGCGGAATTCGAGTCGTTCACGCCGTATCTGTACGGCACGTACGAGCGTGAATGCGAGGCCGAACCGACGCCGCGCAGAAAGGTCGTGATTCTCGGCAGCGGGCCCAACCGCATCGGGCAGGGCATCGAATTCGACTACTGCTGCGTGCACGCCGCGTTTGCGCTGCGGGAAGACGGCTACGAGACCGTCATGATCAACTGCAATCCGGAAACGGTCTCGACCGACTACGACACCGTTGATCGTCTGTATTTCGAGCCGCTGACGTTCGAGGACGTGATGGCGATCATCGAACGCGAGCAATCGGCCGGCGGCGAGGTGGTCTGCGCCGTGCAGTTCGGCGGCCAGACGCCGTTGAAGCTGGCGCTGCCGCTCCAGCACGCGGGCGTTGCCATCGTCGGGACATCGCCCGATTCGATCGATCTGGCCGAAGACCGCGAACGCTTCTCGGGACTGCTGGAAGAGCTCGGCATCCCGCAGCCGCCGTCGGGGACCGCCAGTTCGCCGGAGCAGGCGCGCGAGGTTGCCGTACGGATCGGCTTCCCGCTCGTGGTGCGGCCTTCGTACGTGCTCGGCGGCCGCGCGATGGCGATCGTGTACGACATGGCCGCGCTCGACCGCTACATGTCGACCGCCGTCCAGGCGTCGCCCGAGCGGCCGGTGCTGATCGACAAGTTTCTGGAAGACGCCGTCGAGCTCGATGTGGACGCCGTCGCCGACGCAACGGGCGCCGTCGTGATCGGCGGGATCATGGAGCACATCGAAGAGGCCGGCATCCACTCGGGCGACAGCTCGTGCGTCGTGCCGCCGTACCGTGTGCCGCAGCGCCACCTCGATCAGATTCGTGAATTCACCCGGCGCATCGCGCGCGCGCTGCGCGTCGTCGGCCTGATGAACACGCAGTTCGCGATCAAGGACGGCACCGTGTACGTGCTCGAAGTCAATCCGCGCGCGTCGCGCACAGTGCCGTACCTGTCGAAGGCGACCGGCGTGCCGTTGGCGAAGGTCGCGGCGCGCGTCATGGTGGGGACCACCCTCGATCAGCTGGGGCTGACCGACGATCTCGAGGTGTCGGGCGTGTTCGTGAAGACGCCGGTGTTCCCGTTCGTGCGATTCCCGGGCGTCGATACGATTCTCGGTCCCGAGATGAAGTCGACCGGCGAAGTCATGGGTGGCGCGTCGACGTTCGGCAGCGCCTTCGCGAAGGCGCAGCTCGCGGCCGGCATCAAACTCCCCGCCGGCGGCACGGCGTACATCAGCGTCAGCAATCACGACAAACCCGCCGTTGTCCAGATCGCGCGCGACCTGATCGGGCTCGGATTCAAGCTGATTGCCACGCGCGGCACCGCGAGCTTCCTGCGCGCGCACGGCATCGACGCCGACATCGTCTTCAAGGTGAACGAAGGCCGGCCCCACATCGGGGACGAGATTCTGAACAACCACGTCCAGCTGGTGATCAACACGCCGCTCGGCCGCGAGTCGTTATTCGACGACCGCATCGTCCGGCGGACCGCGATGATGCAGCAGGTGGCGTGCATCACGACCTTGACGGGCGCCGCCGCCGCCGTGAACGCGATCAAGGCGCTCCACACAGACGGCCTGACCGTGCGCTCGCTGCAGGAGTACCACGCCGACGCCGTCCGCCGCGAACCCATCGGGCCGGAACCGTGATCCGTGGGCCGTGGGGCGGGGGCCGGAGACGGCGAAGTCTGAAGGCTGAACTGAAACCCGAACACTGAACTGAATCGACAACCCTGAACTTCCCGCACTCCGCGCCCCGCTCGCCGCATCCCGCCTACGACGTCGTCGGCGTCGGCGCGAACTCGATCGATTTCGTGTACCGCCTGCCGGCGTATCCCGAACCGGTTGGTGCACGCTCGAAACTGCGTATTCAGAATCACGAACGTTCTCCCGGCGGGCAGACCGCGACGATGCTAGCGGCATGCGCGGCGCTGGGGCTGAGCGCGGCGTATGTCGGTACGATCTCGAGCGACGAGAATGGATCGATGGTGCGCGGCGCGCTCGAGAAGCGCGGCGTGGACGCGTCCCGCGCCGTCCCGCGCGATGCGCCGAACGCGTTCGCAGTGATTCTCGTGGCGGAGCAGGACGGCGCCGGGGGGAATGCCGAGCGCATCGTCCTGTGGGATCGCGATCCCGGGATGCGGCTCGCCCCCGAAGATCTGCCGCTGGCGATCGGCGGCCTTGCGCGGCTGGTGCATGTGGACGATGTGGATATCGACGCCGCGATTGCGGCGGCGCGCGCGGGCCGGGAGGCGGGCGTCCCCGTGACGAGCGACATCGAACTGGCGGCACCGCGGACCCCGGAGCTGGTGGACGCCGTGAGCGTGCCGATCTTCGCGGAGCACGTGCCGCAGGCGCTTACGGGCGAACCGGATCTCGAAGCGGCGCTGCGCGCCATCCGCCGGCGACATACCGGGCTCTTGTGCGCCACGCGCGGGCCGCGCGGCGCCGCGCTGCTGGCCGGCGATCGGTTCATCGAACAGGCAGCGTTCGCGGTCGATGCGGTCGACACCACGGGTGCGGGCGACGTGTTTCGCGCCGGGTTTGCGTGCGCGCTGCTGCGGGGCGATTCGCCGGCCGAGATCCTGCGCTTCGCGTGCGGCGCCGCCGCCGCCAGCTGCACGCGCCGCGGCGCGATCGCCAGCGCCCCCACGCTCGCTGAGGTGAGTCAGCTGGTTCGATAGACGCCAGGGGCACCTCGGACAGCAGAATCTGCTCATCCCCTGATCGCCTCGCATCGCAGATCTTGCGATCCGGGTGCGGCCTCTGATCAGCCTTCCGCATTCAGCATTCGGCATTGACGCGTGGCGTGGCCTCTGCATGTCCGCTCCGGCCGCGTTCGCGGCGGCTCCGCTGCTTGTCGGCGTCGCGGCCGGCCTGTTGTTTCCGTCTGTCTACATGCCCGGCGCCACCGCCGCTCTCGCGATCGCGTGGATCGCCGCGTGCGCCGCGATCATTGGCCGGCGCGGCGTGTCGGCCGCCGCCGCCATCGCGGTGGGGTGCGTCGCGGCCGGCGCGATGATCGGCGCGCGCGCCCAGCAGACGGCGGATCGCCCCACGCTCATCGACTGGTTCGAGCGCTCGGGCGCCGCCTCAGGAGATCTCGAGCGCGTGACGGGAGTGCTCCGCGAAGACGCGGCGCGCACCTCGTCCGGCG
>JBOGIZ010000523.1:0-5111 GCA_050747805.1 Vicinamibacterales bacterium
ATCGCGTGGCTCGTTCGCTCGGCTCACTCGCCCCTCGGACTCCCCCACTCGCGCTCTCCGGCGAAGGCGGCCCGCGTTGTCGCACAACGGGAACACCTGTCGTCGGCGAGCGACAGGATGGGGCCTGGCGGCAACAGATCTGAGTGAGATCGGCCGACATAGCGATGGAACGGGGTTTGCGCGCATATGCCTGAACCGGCCCGCTCCGGTGCGACCGAGAAACCGCTCGAGCAAGGCAACTGGCATCTTTTCGAGCAAAAGGTGGCAGCCACCTTTCTGGAGGTCCGGACTGAGGTTTACTCGGCGGCGGATATCGCCGCGGCTGCAGGCGTCCGGACTCGGGACGTCTGGTCGCTTGTGGCGACTGGCGTCGTAGAACCGATTCACGGCCGCTACTTCGCCGAGCGCGAGGCCATTCGGGCGGTGCGCTGCCTGTGCGGCCGAAACAGCCCGGAGCGCACGACGTTTCGGCGGGATGCGGGAATTCGACACCGGCGCGCGGTACCGCTCTCGCTGTCTGCGGCGGTGCACGGAGCTGCTGCGTTGTTGCTCGTCGCCGGACTGGGGACGGCTGGACCGCATCGGCCCAGGGCCACTCGATCGGAGGACGCGACGCTCGTGTTTCTCGTTTCACCGAGTCGTGCCGGCGGCGGAGGGGGTCAGGATGCCGCGCACTCGTCGGCCGCGCTTCAGGCGCGAGCGCTGACAGGGATTGGGATGGCGGCGCTGACGCCCGCTGCGGCGATCCGCCGTCCGCCTCTACCGCCGATCGAACGGCCACAGGCGCCGCCCATCGTCGAACCGCCGCTCGCCGCCCCGGCGGCGCCGATCATTTTGCTGGCGGCAGACATGAGCAGCCGCATCGGCACGGGAGTCGCGGCTGCCGTTTCGGCGCTGCCGGTCGCGAGCCGCTGGCCTGGTGCGGGAGAGGGCATCGGTGGGGGGCAGGGGACAGGCATCGGAGACGGCGCCGGACCTGGCGTTAGTGACGGATCGGACGACGGCGCCGGAGGCGGACCGTACCATGCCGGCAGCGACGTCTCGCCACCGTCAATCGTGCGCGAAGTGAAGCCCGACTACACGGAAGAAGGACGGCGGCGCGGGCTGGAGGGTGAGGTGAACGTCGAAGTGATCGTGCGCCGCGACGGATCGGTGGGAGCGGTAAAACTGCTCGACGGTCTCGGCGCCGGCCTCGATCAGCGTGCGATCGAGGCGGTCAGACAGTGGCGATTTGCCCCCGCTCAACGCCACGGTCTCCCCGTCGACGTCGTCGTCGATATTGCCGTCGGATTTCACCTGCGATAACTGGCAAACTGGCAACTGGCAACTGACACCTGGACTGCCGTGGATACCACGCTCGTGTCCGTCACACTGATCTCGATGGCGATGGCGATCGCGCTGAGCGCGATCGTATGGCGGATGCTGCGCGACGAGCGGCAGCGAAGCCTGGCGCGAGTCAAGACCCTGACCACGTTTGCAAATGCATCGCCCCGCACGCTCGCAAGCGATTCCCTGTACGATCGGAGCATGATCGCGAGTGTCGCTGACGACTTCCCTCTGCTGGAGTCGTCTCGAACCGAACCTGCCCTCTTCAGCGGGAGCGGTGCGCGGTCGCCGTGGATCGGCCGCGTCGGAATTATCGCGTGTCTGGCGCTTGCCGTGGCCGCCGTGAAACTGCTGCCCGCCGCACATCGCGATCGATTCGTCGCGTCGGCGGGTCCGTCGACGTCCGCGGCGGCGACTCCCGTGGCGGCGCCGCTCGAACTGCTCTCTCTGCGCGATGCGCACGAGGGCGGATCATTTTCGATAAAGGGTCTGGTGCAGAATCCCGCCGACGGCGCGACGCTCGCGCACGTTGAAGCCACGGCGATTGCGTTCGACGAAGGCGGAACGTTCGTCGCAAGCGGACGCGCGCTGCTGGATGTGCCGACGCTCGCGCCCGGCGACGAATCGCCGTTCCTCGTCACGATGCCGGTTGCCGCGAATGTCGCCCGGTACCGCATCGCGTTCCGTACCGATGATGGCCGCGTGATCGCGCACGTCGACAGGCGGCAAACGGCGGCGGATGGAGCGAAGGCAAAAGCGGATACGTCCGAGGCGCGCGTCCAATGACCCGACGAGCTGCAGCCCTTACCGGTATCCTCATCGGAGCCGGCGCGGTCGTGTTCGCTCGGCAATCGAACCAGGCCCCGGCGGGCGATGCCTTCAGATTCAAAACGGGCGTCGAACTGATCAATGTCACCGCCACAGTCACCGATCAGGCGGGACGCTTCGTGCCGGGCCTGACGAAGGATGATTTCCGCGTGTTCGACGACGAGCGGGCACAGTCCATCACCCACTTTAGCGCCGAGCGCGTGCCCGTGAGTATCGGCATCATGCTCGACACGAGCGCGAGCATGGACGGCGAGAAGATTCTCGCCGCGCGCGCCGCGCTCGACCGGTTTCTGCTGCAGCTTCTCGATCCGGCCGACGAGGTCTTTCTCTACCGCTTCGACAACGTTCCGCATCTGCTCCAGGGCTGGACGACCGACAAACATCAAATCAGCGACGCCATCGCCCAGATTCGGCCCCGCGGCGCGACCTCTCTGTACGACACGCTCGCCGACGCCGTGCAGATGGCGCAACAGGGGCACAACCGCAAGAAGGCCGTCCTCATCATCTCCGACGGGAACGACACGTCGAGCCAGATGGAACTGCCAGCGGTCAAGCAGCTGATTCGCCAGACCGAAGTGCTGGTTTACGCGATCGGGATCGACGACGACGCTACGGCGGTGGTCCAGTACCGTCCGGTCTCGCAGAACGGCCGATTCCCACTGCCGCGGAATCCTCCCGTGCCGCAGCCGTTCCCGTTTCCGGGCGGGCGACGTCCGCCGTCGACTCCATCGCCGAAGCCGGCGCCGCCCCAACCGTCGTCTTCCGGCGGCGCGGCAGATGACGATCGCGTGAATGTCGCTGCGCTCCGCGACATCACGGACGACAGCGGCGGCCGGACGGAAATCATCCGATGGGCCCAGGATCTCGATCCGGCGACGGCTGGCATCGCGGACGAGCTGAGCCGGCAGTACTACATGGCGTACGACGCGCCTCCGGCGAAGGACGGCCGCTGGCACGACATCCGCGTCGAAGTCCGCCAGCCCGACTATCACGTCCGGGCGCGGCGCGGCTACGTTGATTCCAAGTAACCCCGAAACGTTCAGGCGCCTTCGACAGTATTCTGACTATAGATTTCGCGCCAGCAGCACCATGCGGAAGCTTTGTTTTTTCATCGCCTGTCTCGCAGGCTTCACCGCCGCGCCGGGAGTCGTCCACGGACGGCAGCAATCGACGCAGTCCGGGCAGCAGCAACCAAGCCAGCTGCCCACTCGGGATCAGGCCTCCCCGCCGGTGCAGCCGACCGCCGCGATCGCTGGGCGCGTCGTCACCGCCGACACCGGTCATCCCATCAAGCGCGCGCGCGTCGTCATCGCTGGCACCGGCCGCGGCGGGCAGTCAACGATCACCGACGAGCAGGGGACGTTCGATGTCACCGGACTTGCGGCAGGCTCCTACACGATCTCGGCATCGAAGGCAGGCTTCGTCGACGCCATCTACGGCCAGCGGCATCCGCTTCAGGCCGGAACGCCGGTCACGCTCGCCGATGGCCAGCAGATCAACAACATCGACCTCCGGCTGACTCGCGGCGGCGTCATCACGGGACGGATCGCCGACGAAGACGGCGAGCCGCTCGTGCGGGCTCGCGTCACCGTCGAGCGTTATCAGTACGTGCGCGGCGAGCGGCAGTTGACGATGGCCGGCAACATCACGTCCGACGATCGCGGTGAGTACCGCGTGTTCGGACTTGCGCCGGGCGACTACTTCGTCAGCGCGATCTCAACCGACGCCCGGACGCCGGCGGGGCGTGGCCTGCAGGCCTTTGGTGCACCCGGCGGGGGCCGCGCAGCCACCAATGCCGGAACGGCCGCCGGCGGCGGACGGGGCGCGCGGGGTGGGGGCGGCGGTTTCGGGCTTGGCATCAACGAGGATCCCGAGCCGACGGGCTACGCTGCGACGTATTTCCCCGGCGTCATGAGCGTCCCCGAAGCGCAGAAAGTGACCGTCGGGCCGGGACAGGAAGTCAGCGGCATCGATTTTCAAGTGCAGCTCGTGCCCTTCGTCACCGTCAGCGGCATCGTCGGCGGCGCGGAGAACAGTCCGGCGAGCGTCATCCTGGTCCCGCAGGACGGCGCCGGCGGGACGATCATCGGCGCGCCGCTGCTGCGCGGACTCATGCAGCGCGGCGGCGCCTTCACGATCACGAACGTTCCGCCGGGCCGCTACCAGGCGGTCGCGCGATCCGGCGGATTCTATGACGACCCGAAAACCGCCATCCAGCCGGTAACCGTCGCCGGTCAGAACATCAGCAACCTCGCGCTCGTGCCCATGTCGGGCGTGTCGCTCTCGGGCAACATCACAGTGGAGTCGTCGGGTACGCCGGCGCCCAACGACTACTCGACGTTCCGCATCAGCGTCCCGGAATCAAATCCGCTTCCCGCCAACGTCGGAGGCCCGACCGGCGGACGCGGCGGGCGCGGCGGCGCCGCAGGCGGCACCGTGCGCGCTCAGGCGAATGGGACGTTCGAAATCGACAATCTCCTGCCGGGCCAGCACTACCTACAAATCACGGGCAACGGGCCGTGGACGCTGAAATCAGTGATCATCTCCGGACGCGACGTCACCGATCAGAGCTTCGAGGTGAAAAGCGGCCAGAACGTCGGCGATGCGGCCATCGTCCTCACGGATCGGTCGACGTCGATCAACGGGACCGTCCGCGACGGCACGGGCACCGGCGTCGCGGGCCTGACCGTGATCGCGTTCTCGAGCGACGCGCAGTACTGGCGCGCGCAGTCGCGGGAGATTCAGGCGGTCCCGACGGACGATACCGGCGTCTATCATCTCCACGGACTGCCGCCAGGCGACTACCTGTTGATTGCCGTCGACGACGTGGACACCGGACAGTGGTACGACCCCGCCTACTTACAACAACTGCGTCCGCAGGCCAAGACCATCACTCTGGCGGAAGGCGACCAGCAGACGATTGACCTGACGGCGCCAGTTCATCCTCTCCCCTTCCC
>JBOGIZ010000524.1:0-7114 GCA_050747805.1 Vicinamibacterales bacterium
CTGGTCTTCTCCTCGACCTGCGCCGTGTACGGCGATCCGATCGAGACGCCGATTGTCGAGACGCACCCGACGCGGCCGATCAACGCGTACGGCGAAACGAAGCTGGCCGTCGAGCGGGCCCTGCCGCACTATGCGCGCGCCTTCGGGCTGCAGTCGGTTGCGCTCCGCTATTTCAACGCCGCCGGCGCCGATCCCGACGGGCAGCTTGGCGAGGATCACGACCCCGAGATTCACGTCATTCCGCGCGCCATCGACGCCGCGCTTGGACGCGGATCGTTTTCGATCTATGGGTCCGACTACGACACGCCCGACGGTACGTGCCTGCGCGACTATATCCACGTGACCGATCTCGCCTCGGCGCACGTGCTCGCGCTCCACGCGCTGCGCGCGGGGCACCCCTCGGGCGCATACAATCTGGGCAATGGACGGCCGGCGTCGGTTCGCGAGGTGGTCGGAGCGGTCGAGCGCGTGACGGGCCGGCCCGTGCCCGTGACGGTCGGGCCCCGTCGCGACGGCGATCCGGCCGTGCTGTATGCGTCGAGCGCCCGCATCAAGCAGGCGCTGGGGTGGACGCCGCGTTTCGAGGATCTGCAGGTCATCGTCGACACGGCCTACCGGTGGCGTGTGTCGCATCCGCACGGATACGAGGGCCCGCCTGCGCCGCCGACATCGAAGAGCGGTGACGCGCCCGCGCCGCCGAAGCCGCGGAGCGGCGAAGGCGAGTGACCGAGCACCCGCTGCGGCGGCTGTTCGGTTTTTCACGCCCGTATCGCGGAATTTTCATCGCCGCGCTCGTCGCGATGCTGCTGTATGCCGGCGCGAGCGCCGGGGTCGCGCTTCTCGTCAAACCGATCATCAACGAGGTACTGCCCGGCCAGGGGGGCATGCCGTTCCGGTACTGGGCAGCGCTCATTCTGCTCGCGTACCTGATCAAAGGCGTCGGCTCGTACTTCTCCACGTATTTGATGACGGACGTGGGACAGCGCGTCGTGCGCGACGTCCGCGATCGTTTGTTTCGGCACATCCTCGATCAGTCCGCCGCGTTTTTCGGCCAGCGCACCACCGGCGCGCTGATGTCGCGGATCACGAACGATGTGAACCAGGTGCAGCAGGCCGTCTCGGAGACGATCGGCGACCTCATTCGCGAAGGCCTGACCGCGGTGGGCTATGCCGGCGCGATGTTCTACTACGAATGGCGCCTCGCGCTCGTCTCGATGATCGGCGCGCCGATTGTGGTCTATCCGCTCGTCCGTCTGGGGCAGCGGGTGCGGCGTTCGACGCGTCGAAGCCAGGAACACCTCGAGTACCTGTCGCACCTGACCGCCGAGGCGTTCACGGGCCATCGGATCGTGAAGGCCTTCCGCGCCGAGCGGCACGAGGCCGCACGGTTTGCGGACGCCTCGAACCGCTTGTATCGCACGAACCTGAAAATCACGAGCGCCGTCTCGGTGCTTCCGCCGATCATGGAATTTCTCGGCGGTCTCGCGATCGTCGGCCTGCTGTGGTACGGCCAGAGTCGAGTCGCCTCGCACCAGACGACGATGGGGGATTTTGTCGGGTTCATCTTCGCGGCGTTCATGCTCTATACGCCGATCAAACGCCTCAGCCGCGTGAACGCCAACATGCAGCAGGCGATTGCCGCCGCGACGCGGATCTTCGAGGTGCTCGACACCCACTCGGAGGTGCACGAGCGGCTCGACGCACGGCCGATCGGGGCGCTGGCCAGAAGCATCGAATTCCGCGACGTCAGCTTCAGCTACGATGGCTCGTCGAAGGCGGTCCTGCGCAACGTCAGCTTCACGGCGCACGCGGGGCAGGTGATCGCGATTGTCGGATTGAGCGGAGCGGGCAAGACGACGCTCGTGAATCTGCTGCCGCGGTTCTATGACGTCACCGGCGGCGCGATCCTGCTCGACGATGCCGACATTCGCAACGCGACCCTGGAATCGCTGCGCGATCAGATCGGGATCGTCACGCAGGACACCGTGCTCTTCGACGACACCATCGCCAACAACATCGCGTACGGGAGGCCGGGCGCCAGCCGCGCGCGCATCGAGGCCGCGGCGCAGGCGGCGCACGCCTACGAATTCGTCCAGGGGCTGCCCGAGAAATACGAGACGCGGATCGGCGAGCGTGGGCAGCGCTTGTCGGGCGGCCAGCGGCAGCGGCTGGCGATCGCGCGGGCGCTGTTGAAGAATTCCCCCATCCTGGTGCTCGACGAAGCGACGTCGTCGCTCGACGCCGAGTCGGAACTGCTCGTGCAGGACGCGCTGGCCAATCTGATGCGCAACCGGACCGCATTTGTCATCGCGCATCGCCTCTCGACCGTCAGGCGCGCCGACGCGATCGTGGCGCTCGAGCGGGGGCAGGTGGCGGAAATCGGCTGCCACGACGAGCTGCTGGCGCGGCCCTCGGGTGTCTATGCGAAGCTATATGCCTTGCAGCTGTTCGACCAACGCCGCGACCCGGCCGATGCGAAGTAGGACGAGGACCGTCGACATCCAAACGCGCACACGAACGGGGCGTGGACGGAAGGGGTGTCCGCGACCGAGCGGTGCGAGCGAGCCACGCAAACGGTGCGCGCCGGCGAAGCGGCGTGCGAGAGCGCGTGCGGGGGAGTCCGAGGGACGATCGTCCTCGGCAACGGCCGACGCGAGCGAGCGGTGCGAGCGAGCCACGCAAACGGAGCGCGCCGGCGAAGCGGCGTGCGAGAGCGCGTGTGGGGGAGTCCGAGGGGCGAAGCCCCTCGGAATCTAAATGATCAAGTCGATGACCGGATTCGCGTCGCTCAGCCACGACGATGAGAGTGGGACCGTGAGCGTGTCGGTCAGATCCGTCAATCATCGCTTTCTGGATCTGCAGCTTCGGACGCCGTCGACCCTGGCGCCCATCGAAGGACGCCTCCGCGCGCTCGTGCAGCAGCGGCTGCAGCGCGGGCGCGTCGAAGTGGCCATCTCGATCCAGACGCGGCGGCAGACGCAGGTCGATGTCGAAGTCAACGAGGCGGTGATCGAAGGGCTGGCGGCGGCGCTCGAACGGGCGCGCGAGCGCGGCCTCATCTCGGGCGCGCTCTCGCCGGGCGACGTGCTCCGCTTTCCGCAAGCCATCACGGTCCGCGACCGGCAGGAGGCCCAGGGCGATGCGGACGCCACGCTTCCGGCGGCGGAGGCCACGCTGGCGGAGGCGCTCGATGCGCTCGATCGCATGCGCGTGAGCGAGGGAGCGCATCTGCGCGCCGAGCTCGACGCGCGCCGCGCGCGGCTGGGTGATCTGTTCGACCGGGCGGCGCGAGCCGCCGAAGAAGGATCGGTGAGCCTGCAGGCGAGGCTGGCCGATCGCGTCAGGGAACTTCAGATCGACGCCGGGATCGATCCGGCGGCGATTGCGCAGGAGATCGTGCGTTTCGCCAACCGATCCGATATTACGGAAGAGACCGTGCGGTTTCGCGCGCATCTGGAGCATTGGCAGGCGCTCTCGGACGCGCCCGAGGCCTGCGGCCGCAAACTCGACTTTCTGCTGCAGGAGATGAATCGAGAGGTGAATACGCTGGGTTCCAAGGCGGAAGGCGCCGGCGTGCCCGAGCTGATCGTGTCGCTCAAGGCCGAGCTCGAGAAGCTCCGGGAGCAGGTCCAGAATGTCGAGTGAGCGCGAGCCGCAGCGCGGCCGGCTGTTCGTTGTCTCGGCCCCGTCGGGCACGGGAAAGACGACCGTGGTTGAGCGCCTCGTGCAGATCGTGCCGGATCTGGCACTCTCGCGCTCCTACACGTCGCGGCCGATTCGCGTCGGGGAAACCGCCGGAGTGGACTATAATTTCATCACCCGCGCACGCTTTGAAGCGATGGTCACGGCGGACGCCTTTCTGGAGTGGGCGGACGTCTTCGGGAACCTCTACGGCACGTGCGGCGCGGACGTTGACGAGACGCTGGCCGCCGGACGGGATCTCGTGCTCGTGATCGACGTCCAGGGGGCGCGGCAGGTCCGAGCGCGCTGCGCGGGCACGATCGAGATCTTCGTACTGCCGCCGACGTTCGCCGCGCTCGAACGCCGGCTCCGCGGACGCAGCAGAGACCCGGAAGACGCGATCCTGCGTCGTCTCGCGACGGCCCGGATCGAGATCGCCGCGGTCGGCGAATACGACTACGTCGTCGTCAACGACGACCTGGACGCGTGCGTGGACCGGCTGCGCGCGATCGTGCTCGCCGAACGGGCGCGCCGTCACGCGATGGACGCGACCATCGCGACCGTGATGAGGTCATTTGCCGTCGGCGCGCGAGGGCGCGTGTAGGGGGCCGAGGGTCGCCCGAAAGGCGAGCGAGCGATAGCGACGCGAGCCACGCGAACCGAGTGAGCCGGCGAAGCGGCGAGCGAGAGCGCGTGTCGGATCAGAGAGGAATATTTTCGTGAATAAGTTTGAATTCGTGGTGTTGTCGGGCGCTCGCGCGAAGCAGCTGTTGCGCGGCTGCACGCCGAAAGTCGAGGGGCCCGAGAAGCCTGCGCGCCTCGCGATGAAGGAAGTGAAGCAGCGCAAGATCGAAAAAATCGTCACCGAGCCGGAGCGCGTGTAGATCGCCGAAGGTCAGGAGATCAGGAGGTATTCACTGATGCCTTTTGATCTCCTGATCTCCTGATCTCCTGCAATCTTCCGCAATCTTCCGCGATCTCACGAGGACACATGCTGATCGCACTCGGCGTCACCGGCGGGATCGGCGCCTACAAGGCGATCGAAGTCGCGCGCGGACTGCAGAAGCGCGGCCACGACGTCGCGGCGATCATGACGCGCTCGGCGCGCCGCTTCGTCGGCGACGTCACGTTCGAAGCGATCACCCGCAGGCCGGTGATCACCGATCAGTTCGCGCGCGGCGCCAATGCCGGCATCGAACACATCGCGCTCGCGACTGACATCGCGCTTCTGCTGGTCGCCCCCGCTACCGCCAACGTCATCGGTAAGTTCGCCGCCGGCATCGCCGACGATTTTCTGACGTCGCTCTACCTCGCCACCCGCGCGCCCGTGCTCATGGCGCCCGCGATGAATACGAACATGCTCGAACACCCTGCTGTCCGCCGAAACCTGCAGACGCTCGGCGAGCGAGGCGTGCGCTTCGTGGATCCGGGCGAAGGATTTCTGGCGTGCGGCTGGATAGGGAAAGGGCGGCTCGCCGAGCCGGAAGCGATCGTTGACGCGGCCGAGCGCGTGCTCGCACCCGCCGGCTCGCTGCTCGGCCATCGCATCGTCGTGTCGGCGGGGCCGACGTATGAAGATATCGATCCGGTGCGCTACGTCGGGAATCGATCGAGCGGCCGCATGGGGTACGCGATTGCGGCCGAAGCGGCGCGGCGCGGCGCCCACGTTGTGCTCGTGAGCGGGCCCACACATCTCGATTCGCCGCAGGGCGTCGCGATCGTGCGCGTGCGGAGCGCGAGCGAGATGGCGCGTGCGGTGACCGAACACACGCAGGGAGCCGACGCCGTGGTCATGGCCGCCGCCGTCGCCGATTACATGCCTCAGGCAGGCGCGCGGGACGTCAAGATCGGAAAGACCGACGATCCGCTCACGCTCACGCTCGTGCGCACGCCCGATGTTCTGGCCGAACTGGGGCGCGCGCGCGGCGACGCGGCCCGGCCCGTGCTGGTCGGCTTCGCGGCCGAGACGGGCGATCCGCGCCCGCACGCGCGCCGGAAACTCGCCTCGAAGCGGATCGATCTGATTGTGGCGAACGACGTCTCCCGGCGCGACGCGGGCTTCGACGCCGAGACCAACGCCGCGTTTCTCATCTCTGACGATGGCGAGATCGAGCTGCCCTTGCAGTTGAAACGTGAGATGGCGGGGAAGATCCTCGATCGCGTCGAGGATCTGCTGAAGGGCGCGCAGGTTCAGAGACCGGGATAACAACCCATGTGCTTCTTCACGCTGCTCGAGCGCGCCGCTGTTCTCGCCGATCGCCGCTCGCCTCGATGAACGATGACCGACGATCTCCGCACCCACGTCGCCAATCACCTTCAGTTTTTTCAGGATCTCGGCGTCGCCGGCATCAGCCGCGACACCGCGTGGCGAACGCGCGAAGGCGCGGCGTCAGCCGAGGCGCTTCCATCGTCTGAGCCGCGGCTCGTTCAGATCGCGCGCTTGCCTGACGAGGCGCTCGAGGCCATTCGCGCGGAAATCGGCCCAGACTGCTCCCGCTGCAAGCTCCACACCCTTGGGCGTCGTCAAGTGGTGTTTGGCGTCGGCAATCCCGACGCCGATCTTATGTTCGTTGGTGAAGCGCCGGGAGCGGACGAAGACGCGCAGGGCATTCCGTTTGTCGGACGCGCCGGCCAGCTTCTGACCAAGATGATCGCCGCGATCGACCTGAGCCGCGACGATGTGTACATCGCGAACGTGATCAAATGCCGGCCGCCGGGCAATCGCAATCCCGAACCGGACGAGGTCGAGACCTGTGAGCCGTTCCTGTTTCAGCAGATCGACGCGATTCGTCCGAAGGTGATCGTGGCGCTCGGCAAGTTTGCCGCGCAGGCGCTGCTCGGGTCGCAGGATCCGATTTCCCGGCTGCGCGGACGCGTCTACGACTTTCGCGGGGCGAAGCTCATCCCGACGTTTCATCCGGCGTATCTGCTGCGGACGCCGAGCAGCAAGCGCGACGCGTGGGAAGACCTGAAGAGGGTTCGTGACCTGCTTCGTCCGCCCTCCGGGATCGAGGGCATCTCCTAAATGATGCCAGCGAGCGTCGCGAGAGAGCGTGCAGGGGAGGCCGAGGGGCGCCGCCGCTCGGCAGAAAACTAGAGTAGCCGCCGGTGCGTCATATCGCGGTCGCCGTTCCCGTACCGGGACTCGGCGCGCTCACGTACAGCGTTCCCGATCACCTTCCCGATCCTCCCGTCGGGGCGCGCGTCCTCGTGCCCCTCGGCGCCCGCGTCGTGACTGGGGTCAGACTGGGGTCAGACCCCGGACAGACACGGGCCGTACCCGGGACAGGCCCGGGTACGGCCCGGGACAGGCCCCTCTCTGACCTCCGGCCCTTGGTTGACGTTCTCGATTCCGAGCCGTTTCTGCCGCCTCAGGTCGTGTCGCTGGCCGCATGGGTGGCGGCCTACTACGCCTGCGGCGTCGGCGAGGCGA
>JBOGIZ010000525.1:0-1563 GCA_050747805.1 Vicinamibacterales bacterium
TCGCGGCGAAGAGGCGCGCGCCAAGGCGGCGGCGCGGCGCCGCCGCGGACATCGACTCTGACGTGGATGCCCCGCGCCGATCGATGCCGCCGGGTATCAGCGCAGGATCGTCGATGTAGGTCGTCTCGTGTCCAATCAGTTCGCCCTGCGCCTGAATCAAGTTAGAGGCGCGCCGGTCGCCGACGGGAAACAGGCGGCAGAGGTCGTCGACGACTTCGTCGGCATCGAGTCCGACGGCGTTGGCGTAGTCGCGGACGAACGCGCGCGCGAAGACACCGCGCGGCCAGAGCGAAAAGTCGTTCTTCTCCAGCCCAAGCCAGAGCTCCACGCTCACGTTGGTCTGCTGCGCGATGGTTTCGAGGGACATGCCGCGCCGTTCGCGCTCGCGACGAAGACGGGGGCCGAAGGTCTCCTGTTCGGACATGACGGTCGTCGTACCCCGGCAATTTTCGCGCCGATGGCGCAACCCACATCCATGCGGCGTTAGGGCGTCCGGCCTCGCCCGGCGCCCCTACGGTTTTGTAACTGGCATCACGATCATCGCGGCGCCAGCATCTCGCGTGTGACCACGTTATCGGCCGCCCGTCGACTCTCGATAGACAACGTCCGTGAAGCTGGCGAACCCGCCGCCCCTGCCGCCCGCAGGCGGTGCGGGATCGCCGACCGCCGTGCGGATCTCGTCGAGGGATTTGCCTTCCTTCGCGAGCGCGACAATCTGCTCGCGCTTCTTCGTGGTGATGTTCAGACGCGTCTGGACCTCCGCCTTGGTCTGCAGATCGCCGTGACCGGGCACGAACTTGTCGCTGTCGAGCGTGAGCAGACCCTGCACGGTTGTGATCCAGCCTTCAGAGGACCCATGCTTCTCGAGATGAATCAACGGATCGGGGCGATTGGTCGTGATGATGTCGCCCGTGAACACGATCTTCTCCGCGGGCAGGTCGACGATCAGATCGCCGCTCGTGTGGGCGGGCGCCCAGTGGTGAAGTTCGAATGCGACGCCGTCGAGCGTGACGCGCTCGGAGGGCGTGGTCACCACTTTCGTCGGCATGTGATCGGCTGGAGGCGCGCCGCGCCCGCCCGCCGCGAGGGCGGCTTCCATCTCGGTCTTGCACCCTTCCTGGGCGGTGACGTGCACGCCTGCCGGAAACGACGCGAGCCCGTTCACATGATCCCCATCGCTGTGGGTCAGGATGACGTCGGTGACGGGCTTCGTCGTGATCTTCGCGACTTCGTCCAACAGCTGTTTGCCGGCCTCCGCCGTCGTCTTCGCGTCAATCACCACCACGCCCTTGTCGCCAACGACGATGCCGCTGTTGCCGCCGCCGCCAACCACCACATACACGTTCGGTGAGAGCTGCTGAACGCTGAGCGCCTGCGGCTGCTGCTGAGCGATCGCGGGTGCCGCGACGGCGAGCATCGCAAGCGTCAGTGTCCCGCCGAAAACTGCGTGTCGAAACATGTCGATCTCCTTGGTGGACCCCATTCTGGCGCGGATCGGCCTAAGAGCACGTTTCAAAATTACGTGGCGGGTCCTGTCGCCGGGTTTCCCCACCCCGACCGCGA
>JBOGIZ010000526.1:0-2567 GCA_050747805.1 Vicinamibacterales bacterium
CGCGCTGCTGAATGACGGATTTGAACTCGTTGTAGACGAGATACACGCTGTCGACCGCGCCGCTCGTAAACGACTCAATCGCCTCTCTGGCGATGCTTTGGGCGTGCGAGTACTGGAGCGCCTGGAAGAGGTTCACCTGTTCGTAGCGCACTTCGAACCCGCGGCGCGCGAAGAAGTCGCGGCCGCGGCGCCCGACCAGACCGAGCGCAACCTGCCGCGACGCGTCTTCGACGATGAAGGTGCCGGCGGCTTTGATCGCGTTCGTGTTGAAACTGCCGCACAGCCCGCGATCGGCCGTGATCACGAAGAGCATCGTCTTGCGATCGGCGCGCGGCGCACGGCGTTCGTCGAGCAGCGGATGCGCCGACGGATCGACGCGCGTCGCGAGGCTGTTCAACACGCGCAGCATCTCGGTGGCGAATGGGCGCGCCTGCTGCATGCGCTCCTGCGCGCGCCGCAGCCTCGACGCGGCGACCATCTTCATCGCCTTCGTGATCTGCTGCGTCGACTTGACCGCGCGGATCCGGCGCCGGATGTCTAAGAGCGACGGCACGGGTCGACTCCCACAATCACAACTGCCAACTCCGCAAGGCGAACGCTTCCCGTCATCCGCGCGCGAAGCCACGCATGTCGCGGAGTCGGGAATTGGTCGTTGGGAGTTGTCACGCGGCCGCGCCCTTTCCTGCCGCCGCAAAGGTCTTCCCGAACTCGTCCAGCGCCGCCTTCAGATCCGCCTTGATCTGATCGTCGATCTGCTTCTTCTCCGCGAGCGACGAGAGCAGCTGCGCGCGCCTCGTCTCGAGGAACCGGTAGAGCTCCGTTTCATACGCGCGCGCCGATTCGACCGGCACGCTGTCGAGGAATCCGTTCGTCGCCGCGTAGATGATCACGACCTGCTCCTCGACCGGCAGCGGTTGATACTGCGGCTGCTTCAGCACCTCGACGAGGCGCCGTCCGCGGTTGAGCTGATTGAGCGTCGCCTTGTCGAGATCCGATCCGAACTGCGCAAACGCGGCCAGCTCGCGGTACTGCGCCAGATCCAGCCGCAGGGTGCCAGCGACCTGCTTCATGGCCTTAATCTGGGCCGCACCGCCGACGCGCGAGACGGAGTTGCCGACGTTGATCGCCGGACGGACGCCCTGATGGAACAGGTCGGCCTCGAGAAAAATCTGGCCGTCGGTGATCGAAATCACGTTCGTGGGAATGTAAGCCGACAGGTCGCCCGCCTGCGTTTCAATGATCGGCAGCGCCGTGAGCGATCCGCCGCCCAGCTCCTTGCGCAGCTTCGCCGCGCGCTCCAGCAGACGCGAGTGCAGATAGAACACGTCGCCAGGATACGCCTCGCGTCCGGGCGGGCGGCGGAGCAGCAGCGAGATCTCGCGATACGCCTGCGCGTGCTTCGACAGATCGTCGTAGATGCAGAGCGCATGCTGTCCACTGTCGCGGAAATATTCGCCCATCGTGCACGCCGAGTACGGGCTGATGTACAGCAGCGGCGCCGGATCGGCCGCCGCGGCCGCGACGACAATCGTGTACTCCATCGCGCCGGCGTCTTCGAGCGTCCGGACCACCTGCGCGATCGTCGACTGCTTCTGGCCGATCGCGTTGTAAAGGCAGATCATGTTCTGCCCCTTCTGATTGATGATCGCGTCGACCGCGACGGCTGTTTTCCCCGTCTGCCGGTAGCCGATGATCAGCTCGCGCTGGCCGCGTCCGAGCGGGACCAGGGCATCGATCGCCTTCAGGCCGGTCTGCATCGGTTCCTTGACCGGACTTCGATCGACCACGCCGGGCGCCAGGCGCTCGATCGGCATCGACTGCTTCGAGACGATCGGCCCCTTGCCGTCAATCGGCTGGCCGAGCGCGTTGACGACCCGGCCGACCAGTTCAGGACCGACCGGCACCGAAATAATGCGGCCCGTGCGCTTCACCGTGTCGCCCTCGCGAATTTCGGTAAAGTCGCCGAGCAGCACAGCGCCGACGCTGTCTTCCTCGAGATTGAGCGCAATGCCGTACACGCCGTGCGGGAATTCGAGCATCTCGCCGGCCATGGTGTTCTCGACGCCGTGCACGCGCGCAATGCCGTCGCCCACCGAAACGACCGTCCCCACTTCGGCGACGTCGACATTGACGGCGTAGCTCCCGATCTGATCGCGGATGATTTGGGAAATTTCTTCGGCTCTGATGTCCATAATTGCGGCTACTGCCCTCCCTCGAGGAGCGTCTCTTTCAATCGCTGCAGCTGCGTGGTCACGCTGCCGTCAAACACCGTGCTGCCCAGACGCGTAATCGCGCCGCCGACGATGGACGGATCGACCTTTGCGTCGAGCGTCACCGAACGGCCGGTCGCCTGACTCAGACGCCGCTCGAGCGTGCGAATGTTCTCCGATGCCATCGGGACGGCCGTCGTGACCTCCCCGCGGACGACGTTCTTCCACTCGAGGACGCGCTCGTCATACACGGCGGCCAGATCCGGCAGCAGCACAAGCCGATCGCGATCCGCGAGCAACAGCACGAGCTTGGCGACGGGACCACGAATGGCGCCTTTGTCGAGCAGCGCCTGCATG
>JBOGIZ010000527.1:0-2960 GCA_050747805.1 Vicinamibacterales bacterium
GTGCCGAGTGCCGATCGACGGATTGCCGAGTAGCGATTGATTGGCGACTGGCGGATTGGCGATTTGTGCCGATTGTCGGAATGGGGATTGCCGGCAATCGCCAATGAATCGGCACTCGGCAACGAATCGCCAATCACCAATCCGTCGATCGCCAATCGGCAATCGCCAATCCGTCGATCGGCACTCGGCACTCGCCAATCGGCAATTCGTTCCGTTGGTCCCCGCCGGCGACCGTTCGTCACATTTTTGCCGCCCGCGGGCGACCCTTCGCGCATGCTGCGCTTCATGGAGACTCGCACGCGTTCAGTCACGGAGAAACCGTCCGGGGATACGGACCCTGCAGACACCAAGACGCGGCAGTTTTTCTGGGGCTTGTCTTCGGGAATCATCATTCTTGGCGTAGCGGGCGCGTTCTGGCTGATGCTTGCGGCGGTGGCCGTGTCTGCGGTCTGGGCGCCGCAGGACCTGGCCCTCTTCCACGGCTCCGTCAACACAAGGGTTTTAGCCCTGTGGGGTACCTCGCTCGTCTTACCTACACTGGTTATCGTCTTCGGTGGACTCCATGTCCGGCGGAAGGCCGCGGGCTTCACGCGTTACGATCTCCGGCGGCCCGAGCTGATCGGGGGCGCGCGGGCCATCCAGCGACAGAGTCAGTGGATTGCCCTCGCCCAGCTTGTCGGGTGTGTACTCGCGGCATGGTTGGGCGTGTGGTTTCATCGCGAGGACCTTATCTGGCCGGGAACCGGCCTTGTGGTGAGTCTTCATTTTGCGCCGCTCGGATTCATGTTTCGGATGCGACCGTACCTCGTCTTGGCTGCGGTTGGCACGATGGTAGCCATCGTGTCGCTGGTCCTTCCCACATCAATATTGACGCCTCAAACGCGCTTTGAGCTGATCGGTGTCGGAATGGGTGGCCCGGTCTGGATCATTGCAGGGTACGTGATACTGCGCGCGGATCGGCTCGCCACGAGGTGGGCCAGCCATGACGCAAGATCCACCGCTGTATGAACGACGCTGCGCTGTCCGTGACCACGAGGGCCGTCGATCGCCGCGAACTGACCTATTGGACGCTCCAGATCGGCGGCTGGGGCTCCTACTCGGTCCTCGGTCTCATCCTGGCGTCGCAGCGGATGGGGCGCGGACTGCAGCCCGCGCTGATCGTGGGGTACGCCCTGTACTTCGGCTACAGCATCGCGCTCACCGAGGCCTTGCGGCGGATCGCACGGCGTCGCCGCTGGCTCGACGAGACGATCGGCCGAGCGTGGGGGCGCATGATCGCCGGCGGTCTCTTCGTCGGCCTCATCCAGACCGCCTGCATTATCGGCATCAACGTCGTATTGGAAGGCCGCGCCACGCCCTTCCGGCACGCCAGCCAGGTTCTGTATGTCGCTCTCGGCACCTCGCTGGCGGCCATGATGTGGTCCGTCTACTACCTGCAGCTCACGATGGGGCGGCGCCGGCGCGAAAAGGAGGTGCAGCTCCAACTCTCCCTGCGCGAGGCCGAGCTCTCCGCACTCGAAGCGCAGGTCAATCCGCACTTTCTCTTCAACGCGCTCAACTCGATCCGCGGGCTCGTCGCCGAGGATCCCGCCCTCGCGCAGGACATGATCACGCGGCTGTCGAATCTGCTGCGCTACAACCTGCGGCACGATCTGCATCACACGGTGCCGCTCGCCGCCGAGCTCGAGATCGTCTCGGATTACCTCGCGCTCGAAACGATGCGGTTCGACGAACGGCTGCGCGTCGACGTCGCCGTGGCGCCGCGGGCGCGGACCGTGGCCGTGCCCTCGATGGTGCTGCAGACGCTCGTGGAGAACGCCGTGAAATACGGGATTGCACCGCTGGCGTCTGGCGGCGACCTCGCCATTCGCGGCGACATCGACGGCGATCGGCTCGTGCTGGACGTCGAGAACACGGGCCGGCTCGCCGATCCCGATCCGGAGGCGACGCAGGTCGGCCTGGCCAACGCGAGGGAGCGGCTGCGAATCCTCTATGGCGATCACGCCCAGCTCGATCTCGCCGAGCGCAACGGTCGTGTCGTCGCGACGCTGCGGATTCCGGTGAGCCAATGAGAGCGCTCATCGTGGACGACGAGCGTCTCGCGCGAGCCGAGCTGCGTCGTCTGTTGGCCGCGCATCCGAAGATCGAGATCGTGGGGGAAGCGCGCAACGGCGATGAGGCCGTCGCGATGACCGCCGCGCTCCATCCCGATCTGCTGTTTCTCGATGTGCAGATGCCCGGCCTCACGGGGCTCGAGGCGCTCGAGCGGATGGACGAGGTGCCGCCCGTCATCTTTACGACCGCCTACGACCGGTACGCGATCAAGGCGTTCGAGGTGAACGCGCTCGACTATCTCGTCAAGCCGATCGTCCCGGCGCGTCTGGCGACGGCGCTGGCACGGGCGGCCGCAACGCCGCCGGGCCGCCCGACGGCGCTGACGCGGGTCTTCGTCCGCGACGGGGAGCGCTGCTGGATCGTGTCGCTCGTCGATGTCTTCCTGCTCGAGTCCGAGGGGAACTACACCCGGCTGCATTTCGGCACCGACCGCCCGCTGATCCGCAGGTCGCTGGCCGGGATCGAGGCGCGCCTCGATCCCGGAGTGTTCTTCCGCGCGAATCGCAACGCGATCGTCAATCTGGGTTGGATCCAGCGGCTCGACGACGGTGTCGGCGGGGGGCTGGTGGCGAGGCTCCGCGGCGGATCGTCTGTCGACGTGTCGCGTCGCCAGGCCGCCAGGCTGCGCGAAAGAATGAGCCTGTGAGCCACAACAAAATTGCCGATTGCCGAGTGGCGAGTGCCGATCGAAGGATTGGCGAGTGCCGAGTGGCGATCGACGGATTGACGGTTGCCGATTGATTGACGGTTGCCGGCAATCGCCATTCCGACAATCGGCACAAATCGCCAATCTGGCAATCGGCAATCGGCAATCGATTCGCCAATCGTCAATCCGTCGATCGGCA
>JBOGIZ010000528.1:0-2331 GCA_050747805.1 Vicinamibacterales bacterium
ATCAGACGCTGCCGCCGCCTTAACTCGTCGTGATGACCGGCGTGAGCGGGTCGGGCAAGTCGTCGCTCGACTTCGACACTATCTACGCCGAAGGCCAGCGGCGGTATGTCGAGTCGCTCTCGGCGTACGCCCGCCAGTTCCTCGAGCGGATGGAAAAGCCCGACGTCGACAGTATCGAGGGCATCTGTCCGGCGATCGCGATCCGCCAGAAGAACATCATCCGCAACCCGCGCTCGACCGTCGGGACGACCACCGAGATCCACGATTACATGCGGCTGCTGTTTGCGCGGATCGGCCGAACGTTCTGTCGATCGTGCGGGCAGGAAGTCGTGCGGGAGACGGCCGAGGTGGTGGCGGCGCGCCTTGCCGCGCTGGCAGACGGCACGCGGCTGCTCATCGGCTTCGACATGCCCATTGTGACGGCGGCGCCGCTTGGCCCTCGCGACGGCGACGTCGACGAAGAAGAGGTCATTGGCGATCCGGTCGACCACGAGACCGCGCCGCCGCAGCCCGATCTGCCCGATCTCGTCGATCCCGTGGCCGAGACCCTGGCGGCGCTGCGGCGCAAAGGGTTCGGCCGGCTCTATGTGGACGGCGCGGTCGTCGCGCTCGAAGACGTCGACACCGCGACGCTGAAGGATCGCGCGCTGCTCCAGGTGATCGTGGACCGCGTGAAGATCGATCCCGATGCGCGCCCGCGGCTGACCGACTCGATCGAGACGGCCTACGCGGAAGGCGGCGGGGCGGCATTTGCGCTGGAGCTTCCGGCGGCCGCGGGGGAATCTGTCGCGGCGCACCGCTTCTCCGAACGCTTCGAATGCCGGCCGTGCAACGTTCAGTATGAGATGCCGCAGCCGCGGCTGTTCTCGTTCAACAACCCGTTCGGCGCGTGCCCGCTCTGCCACGGCTTTGGCAACATCATCGAGCTCGACATGAATCTCGTCGTGCCGGATCCTTCGAAATCGATCCAGCAGAATGCGATCGAGCCGTGGAGCAAGCCGCACTATCGCGCGCAGCTGGCCGAACTGAAGCGCGCCGCCAAAGGCCGCGTCCGCCTCGACGTTCCCTGGAAGGATCTGACGGAAGCCGAGACAGAGTTCGTGGTCGAAGGAGACGGCGCGCAGTGGGAAGGCGTGAAGGGATTCTTCCGCTGGCTGGAGCGCAAGAAATACAAGGTGCACGTCCGCGTGTTCCTGAGCCGTTATCGCGGGTATCTGACCTGCCCGGAGTGCGGCGGCGCGCGGCTGCGGCGCGAAGCGCGCGACGTACGCGTCGGCGGCCGGACGATCGACGACGTGTGCGGTCTCACGGTGCACGAATGCGAGCGGTTCTTTCACTCGCTCGTGCTCACGGAGAAGGACACCGCGATCGCCGAGAAGGTGCTGCGCGAAATTCGCAAGCGGCTCGGATTCCTTCGCGACGTCGGGCTCGACTATCTGACGCTCGACCGCCTGTCGTCCACACTATCTGGCGGCGAATCACAGCGCATCAACCTCGCCACCTCGCTCGGCTCCGCGCTCGTCGATACGCTGTACGTGCTCGACGAGCCGTCGATCGGCCTCCATTCGCGCGATAACGAGCGGCTCATCGCCATCCTGCGCCAGCTGCGCGACCAGGGTAATACCGTGCTCGTCGTCGAGCACGACGCCGACATGATCCGCGTGGCCGACACGGTTGTCGACATGGGACTTGGCGCGGGCGAACAGGGCGGCCGCGTGATTTTTTCCGGCACGTTCCCGGAGCTGCTGCAGGAGCCGCGGTCGCTGACCGCGAAGTACCTGCGGGATGAACTCGCGATTCCCGTTCCTCCGGCGCGGCGGCGGCCGACCAATCAGCGGCTGCGCGTGCTCGGCGCGACCGAACACAATCTGAAGGACATCGACGTGGAAATTCCGCTCGGCATGCTGACGTGCGTCACCGGCGTCAGCGGCTCGGGCAAGAGCACGTTCGTGCACGACGTGCTCTACGCCGCGCTGAAGCGCGCCAAAGGCGATTGGGATCGGCGCGTCGGCACGTTCCGCAAGCTCGAAGGCGCCGAATTCATCACCGACGCCGTACTCGTCGATCAGGCGCCGATCGGCCGTACCCCGCGTTCGAATCCCGTGACGTACCTCAAGGCCTTCGATCCGATCCGCGAGCTGTTCGCGGCGACCAAAGACGCCCGCTCGCGCGGTCTGACCGCGAGCCACTTCTCGTTCAACGTCCCCGGCGGGCGCTGCGAGGCGTGCGAGGGCGAAGGCGAAGTCAAGGTCGAGATGCAGTTTCTCGCCGACGTCTTCGTGCCGTGCGAGGTCTGCGAAGGCAAGCGGTTCAAGCCGCAGGTGCTCGAGG
>JBOGIZ010000529.1:0-7298 GCA_050747805.1 Vicinamibacterales bacterium
CAGCGATATCACTGCGCTGCTGCTGTCGGTGTTCTCCAAAACGGGTCTGGTGACGTTCCACGGTCCGATCGGCATGGGCCGCTGGGATTCCTTCTCTCTCGACTACTACAAGCGCGTGCTGTTCAACGGGGAGCAGGTCACGTATCAGAACAAACGCGATATCGATCCCGACAAGAACGCGCTCGTGCCGACCGAATTTCTCACGCGTACGATCACGCCGGGGACCGCGCGCGGCCGTCTGCTCGGCGGCAATCTCACGGTGCTGACGACGATTCTGGGCTCGCCGTATTTACCGGATTGGAACGACGCGATCTTTTTCTGCGAGGACGTGCACGAAGAGCTCTACCGCATCGATCGCATGCTCACGCAGCTGAAACTGGCGGGCGTGCTGGACAAGATCAAGGGATTCATCTTTGGGGCGTGCGCCGAGTGCGGCCCGGGCGAAGGCTACGGCTCGCTGACGCTCGACCAGATCCTGGACGAGCACGTCGCACCGCTCGGCGTCCCGGCCTGGCAGGGCGCGATGATCGGCCACGAGCAGCCGCAGTGGACGCTTCCGGAGGGCTGCACGGTGGAGATCGACGCGGCGGCCGCGACGATCAGACTGCTGGAACCGCCGGTAGCGTAGCGGACGCTGCCGCCCCTATGTCGGCGGCGGGCATGGGGTCAGATCGATCCGGACGATCTGTTCGCCCTGTTCGATCTGTTCGACCGCGTCCATCCCGATCACCCGCGCAAACACGGTGTAGTCGTCGTCGAGCCGGCGATTGTCCACGAGATTGACATAGAACTGCGCGTCGCCGGTGTTCAGGCCGCGGGTCGAGAGTCCCACGGTGCCGCGCGCGTTGCTCACTGCGATCTCGTCGCGCATGAAATCGTTCGCGCCGGAGTACTCGTTCGCGTTCGGACTGCCGCCCTGCACGACGAAATTCGGCTCGACGCGATGGAACGCGAGTCCGTCGTAGTAGTGATTCACGGTTGCCAGCGTCAGGAACCGATCCACCGCAATCGGCGCGCCTTCCGGAAGCATCTGCATCAGGAATCCAGGGCCCGACGCCAGATGGACCTGGACGCACTGGCGGAGGTTCCGGAATTGACGCGGCCAGCCGCGCGGTTGGACGAGTGGATCGGACGTGACCGTCCGGCCGGTCAATCGCGAAGCGATCGACGCCGCGCTGGCGGCGACCCGCGGATCGAAGTCTTTCGCGAGCGGCAGGATTGCCGTCCCGGCGGTCGCGCTGCCGTGCACCGCGATCGCGTCGAGCAGCGCCAGCCGCGCATCGCGTGACGTGTCTTTGTGTTCGGCGGTCACGCGCAGCAGCGCGGCCACGAGCGGCGTCGCGAAACGCGCGTCCGCCGGAGACCGCTTCAGGAGGTTCGCGGCCGTTCGAAGGAGCTGATAGTCGGAACGATCGAGCGCGGCGGCAATTGCCGTGTCCGCCTCCGCGTCGCCCAACTGCCGAAGCGGCGCGAGCGCGGCTTCCCGCACGTTGTCGTTGGCGTCGAGCGCCAGCTTCTCGAGACGAAGCGCGTCCTTCATCGCGGCGGCGGCTCGCACGGCGTACAGCCGGACCCACCACAGCGGATGGTTGGCGAACGCGCCCATCAGCGGCGCCGCGCGATCGGGCGCGCGCTTGGCCAGCGCGACGAACGCATGCGCGGGCCTGTTCCAGGCGCCCTGGACGGGCGGCGTCCGGACGTCCGCCGACACCCGGTCGGTCGCGTCGACGTTGTCGAGGCATGCGGTGCCGATCGCGTCGATCGCCGCGAGCGCCACGTGCGAATCACCGTCGTCGAATCGATCGAGAATCGGCTGGCAGTCCACAGCGCCGCCGCCGCGGCGGACGTACGCGCGCAGCGCTTCGTATCTCACGATCGGCGACGAATCGTGCATCGATTCGAGGACGACCGAGCGCCGCTCGTCGGCCGAGAGTCCGCCCCCGGATCCGGCGGCCACTGTAAGTGCAATCCGGCGGACGTCGTCGTCCGAGTCTTTCAGCGCCGCGCGTTCCGTGTCCTGATCGATCGCGCCGCCAGCGACAAGGGCGCCCAACGCGGCGAATCGGACGCCCGCCGAGTCGTTGGCGTGTGCGGCCGCGACCATGCTCGCAAGAAGCCGCACGGTCGGTTCGTCGAACCTCGCGGTCTTCGCATTAGTCCGTCCGAGCCGTTCGATGGCGTCGGCCGCGCCTGCATACACGTCGGGCATCGGACGGCCCGTCATATTCGAGGTTTCGTCCAGGACATGGACAAGCAGCTTTTCCACGCGGTGCACCTGCTCGCTCGTCGTGTAGGCGATGCGGGACATGGGCATCAGGTAGGGAGCTGCCTGTGCCGGAACGCTCATATCCGCCTGCTTGTACATCCAGTCCGCCGCCTGGGCGATCAGGGCCGGATTCGTCTGCGGATCGAATCCCTGAAACGACCGCGCAATGGCATTCGCGATATCGGCGAGCGGCGCGTCTCGCGCATCCGCCTCCGACAAGAGCCGCGGAACGAGCGTCGGATCCTGCAGCCGGCCGACCGCGCGGAGAGCATAATGGCGAACCGCAGGATCCTGTGAGGTCGTCAACGGCATGAGGGCGTCGGCGCCCGCCCAGCGTTGCTCGAGCTGAAGCACGATCTCGGGCTCGCCGCCCTGTTGGCGCAGGTCCTGCGGGCCCAGTGCCGGCCGTCCGAGTTGCAGCGGCGCGCCCGCCGACTGCGCGATCAGCCACAGAACGGCCAGCGCGACCGCGGCGATCATTCGGTCCGGCGCGGTGATACCGCCGAATACTCCAGCATCTGTGTCGTCAAATCCTGCGGATACGAAATGATGACATCGACGATGGCGCCTGTCTCGTCACGCACCGCGTCGAGCCGCGGCTGGACGAAGCCGGTGTAGGACGGCATGTTCAGTTTGTCGACGCGGCGGACGACCTCGTCGCGGAGCGTGGAATCGAAGTGCACGCCGTAGGCTTCGAAAAGCGCCTTCGCTGCGCCGTAGTCCCCTTCGGCTTTGACGCGCTGCACCTCGGCCAGCAGCCGTCCGACGGCCTCCTGGAACTCGTGGAGGTCGACGACCGTGTAGAAGGTTTTGCCGTCGCGGCGGCGCATCTCGATGGCGCGTGAATTGGCCATGAGCCACATGACGACCATCTGGCGGTTGCGCATGTGATCTTCCTCGAGATGCGTGCCTTCACGGACGCGACGGAGCTGCACGAGCGCGTTGCGCGCGTACGCTTCGTACTCGGCGCGGACGATGTCGGCGTGGTCCGCCGCGTCGACGAGGCCGAGTTCGACAAGTTTCGGATCGGGCAGGAAGTACAGCGCCACCAGATCGGCGCGCGATTCTTCGATCGCCGAGTACTGCTCGCGGAGCGAGGTCTGGGGACTTCCCTGCAACCGCTCCGAGATGCGGCCCGACCCATGGCCGATCACTTCGTGCATGTTCGTTGTGAGCTCGGCCGCGACGCTGCTCCACCTGACCGCGCGCTCCGCCTCCTCATCGCTCCATGAGAACTCGCGGCGGAACTCTGGGTCAGTGGATCGTTCGTACGCCTCGTTGACGTTCGACAGCGACACCGACTTGCTGCCGTATCGCTCGCGAATCGCCTGATCGTTCGGGAGATTGATGCCGACCGGCGTGACTGGGCCTGAATCGCCCGTCTCGATGACAATGTCGATGGCCTTCGCCGAGACGCCGCGAACGCCCTGCTTCTTGTATGCATCCGCCCACGGCATCCGATCCTCGAACCACTGCGCCGCCTCGGCGAGCTTCCGGATACCTGCGGTCTTGTGCGGGTTGACGTAGTAAACAAGCGCCTCCCAGGCGCCCTTCACGCCACGGGCGTCCATGTAGACTTCAACGAATCCATTGATCGTGTCGACGGGCGAGTCGCGATCCTGAAGCCACGCCACGTCGTACTCGACGCGATCCGCTGTCTCGCCGGTGCGATAGAACCGAATCAGCGCGCGCAGCGCCGCGGCCATGGCGTCGGTTGCGTAGGGAATCGCCGCTTCCAGCTGTTCGACGATTCGGCGGATCTCGCGGTCGTAGCGCCCGCCGACGCGGTAGACCTCCTCAACGAGCCGCCCTCCGTCGTTGACGAGACGGGAATTGAGCGAGTACCGCTCTTCGAATCCCTCGAGATCCGCCAGCGAGACGCGGCGGTACAGGTTGTTCGCGGAGTCGCGCAGCATGTCGCGCCCACCGCCAGGCGTCTTATTGGTGACGAGCGGATCGACGGCCGCATCGAAGAACAGCGGAGCGAGACGCGTAAAAAGCGCGTCCACTGATTCGCCAGAACGGACGGGCAGCCGTGCGCCACTCTCGACGGCGCGGAGAAGCGCATCTTTGAAGGCGTCGCGAGCGCACGCGGGCACGAACTTGCGCGCGGTGAGATTGTTGTGCGGGCCGCTGTTAATCCAGAACAGTTTCGTGTACTGCTGAATCGCCGCAAGCGCCGACGGATCGATCCCTTCGGCGTGTGTCAGGATCGCCTCGAGCACGTCGCGCATCTCGAGACCGTGCGCGTAGCGCTGGTCGTAGTAGATGTCGCGGCCGGCGATTGCCGCCTCGGACAGGTAATAGATGAGAATCTTGTCCCGGATCGACAGCTCGCCGAAGCCGTCCGCGTAGATTTGGACGATGGCGGCGTCGCCGACCCGTTCGAGCAGATACTTCCGGGTGTCGGCCGGCGTCTCGGTGGCTGGACCGCTAACCTCGATCATTTCCATCGATTGCATTTTATACGGCGACCGTCTCGCGGTAATCGCGCGCCCGCCACGGCTGCCGAGCTCCGCGCAGCGTCCGCGCGATCAGATAAACAAGCCCACTTGACCGCCGGTGTGCCAGAACAGGATGGCCCCCGTCCGATCGCCACGCCGCATGCCAGCGATGAGGCCGGCCATCGCTTTGGCGGTGTAGGTGGGGTCGAGAAAGATCCCCTCGCGCCGGGCACACAATTCGAGCGCCGCTGTGGATTCCGGTGTGGAGATTCCGTATCCGGCGCCGACGAATCGATCGTCGACATCGATGGGCGCGGATGCCAGGGTTCCGGGCTCGAGTTCGATCAACACTTCGAGCTCCGCGAGAATCCGGCGGATCGCGGAGGCGATGGCGGGTGCGGGATCGTCGGCGCTGACGCCGAGCACGTGTGTGTGTGCGCCGAACAACCGGCAGCCGGCGATGAGGCCTGCCTGGGTTCCACCCGACGAGGTCGACGTGACGATGGTATCGGGCGCGGGCATCTGCGCGAGCAGTTCGCCGACCGCGAGCGCGTACGCGGCGGCGCCGTGCGCGGTCGAGGCTCCGAGCGGAATCACGAAGGGACGCCGGCCCTGCGCCCGGAGCTCGCGCGCGGCCGCTTCAAGAGCCGGCGCGCGCGCGTCGCGCGAATCCACATAACGCACGTCCGCTGCGAGCAGGCGGTCGAGACGAGCGTTCGCCGTCGGCGCCGCCTGGGGCGCGCCGTTCACGACGAGCACGCAGTCGAGGCCCAACTTCGCAGCGACCGCCGCGGTGGCGCGGGCGTGATTCGATTGGAGGCCGCCTGTCGTCATGAGCGTATCGGCGCCCGCCGCGAGCGCCTGAGCGGCGACGATTTCCAGTTTTCGTATCTTGTTGCCCCCGAACCCGAACGGAATCGCATCGTCGCGCTTGATGAAGAGCGCCGGCGTACCGATCGTCGCGGCGAGGCCCTGGAGCGGCTGGACCGGGGTGGCGTTCACGATCAGCGGAACGCGCGGCAGAGATCGAAGGCGAGCGAGCGCTCCGTCGGGAGCAGACATTCGGGCGGTCAGAATCGATAGTATAGGAGGTTTGGAGATCAGGAGCCGTGAGCGCACTCGTTAGCGAGCTTCGAAGCCAGCCGCGCGTCGTGGCGGCGGAGCTGCGCCCCCCGCGCGCGGAGCTCGAAACATCAGCCAGCATGGACGCGTGGATCGACACGTATCATGCGGTGCGCGGCCTGACCCGCGGAGGCACGTTTGTGTTCCTCACCGACAGCGCCGTCGGGATGAAAGAGGAAGACAATCTGCGTCATCTCTCGATCAATCTCGGGGGCGACGTCCCCAGATCGCACGTCATTCCGTTTCTGACCTGCAAACACACGACGGCGTATTGCCTGTCGTACGCCGATCGCGCGCGGCACAACGGCTTCGAGTCGCTGGTCGTGCTCGGCGGCGACAAACACGTCGGGCCGCCGCGGTGTGTGGAGCACGCGTGGCAGCTTCGCGAGTTGATCCGGGCGCGCGACGCGGATCTCACGCTCGGCGGCTGGGCCAATCCGCATGCGGAGCCAGCGCAGCAAATCGCGCACCTGCTCGAATCGCGGGTCACCGCCGAGTTTTATCTCACTCAGATCGTGTCCCACTACAGCCGCGATCGCGTCGAGGGGTTCGTGTCTGAAGCTGCGCGACGCGGGCTCGAGATGCCGGGCCTGTTCGGCGTCTTCTATTACCGATCGGCAAATCCTCGGACGTTGAACGCGCTGCGAGCATTCCTGCCGGTGCCGGTCGATGAGCTGCAGCGCGAATTCGCCGGAGGTGCGTCGGCCGACGCCGTGTGCGCGCGATCGATTCGCGAGCTCGCGTCCTCCGGCGCACGGCATTTCTACGTGAGCAATTTGCCGATCGGCCGCGCCGCGGCGACGCTCGAGCGGATTCTCGCGCTGGTGTAGACGCGGGGCGCGGGGGGCGGGGCGCGGAGAATCGATGGGCGATGACTGATGGGCGATGGCCGATGGGCGATCGCATTCATCGCCAGCCTCGTCGACCTCGAGGGAAAAGGCGATCCGGTTGTTCTCGGCGACGGCACAACGGTCAAGCGGCTGCCCGGCTCCTTGCGCTGGATGTGGGACGGCGAATTTTGCGGCAGCATCGGATTGCGCTGGCAGCCTGGCACAGAGGCGCTGCCGCCGACGTGCCTCGGTCACATCGGTTATGCAGTCGTGCAATGGAAACAGCGGCGCGGCTATGCGACGCAGGCGCTCGCGGACATCCTCCCCGACGCGAAGGCTCGCGGTCTGCGATACGTCGAGATCACGACCGCAATCGACAACATCGGATCGCAGCGCGTGATCCTCTCAAACGGCGGAGTACTGGTCGAAGAGTTCGTGACACCGCCCTCGCTCGGCTCGAAGCGAGACTTTCGCTACCGCATCGACCTCGTGTCGCGCTTACAACACGCGGAATAGCCTCCGACCCTCCCCAGTCGTTCATCGCCCATCGGCCATCGCCCATCGCCCATCGCCCATCGCCCATCGGCCATCGCCCATCGCCCATCGCCCATCGCCCATCGCCCATCGGTCATCGGT
>JBOGIZ010000530.1:0-1630 GCA_050747805.1 Vicinamibacterales bacterium
CGTCGTAGTAGGCGTTGATGGTCTTTTCGAGGTTTCGATCCCACGATGCTGCGCGCGCGTCCGAGTTCGCCGACGGGTTGTACACCGCGTAGCTGCCGTAGATCGTGCCCTTGGAATTGTACGCCCACGTCGCGCTGAGCCGCGGCTGCAGCATCTTCGTGAACGGAATCGAATACTCCTCGTACTTGCGGCCGGCCGACGTCGTCGCCGTCGATGCGACGAATCCCGAAAGCGCGGACGAATCGTTCTGCAGACCCTGGCCCCAGATGGTGTCGTGGCTTGCCAGCAGTCCGACGTTGAACGTCCAGTCCTTCCAGTTGATTTCGTCGTTCAGCTCGATGTCGTTCGAGTGATATTCCGAGTGGATGACCGGCGACACCGGACCGAATCCCTGCTGCTGGAACGCGGCCTCGTAGAAAATCGGCGTGCCCTGGAAGCTGACGCCGCCGCCCGGCACGGTGAGCAACCCGAGGCCATTCGAGCTGCGCAGCAGATCTTCGGAATCGATATACCGCTGGAATCCGGCGTGGATGTTGTGCCGCATGCCTTTGCCCGACACCGTCAGATTGTAGGCGACCTCGCCGCTCGTCCGGAAGAAGTTGTCCTGGTCGAACTTGTAGTAGTCGCCGACCGTGCCGCCGCCCGTCGCGACGCCGTTCGACTGGAAGCCGTATTGATTGATGATCGGCTGGAGAAAGGCGTTGACCGTCGCGTCGCTCCCGAGCTTCGGCACGGTGAGCAGGCCGAGCTGATCGAGATGCGCCGTGTCGATTGTGGATCCAATCGCGATCGACGCCGGTGTCGCCACCGTGTTGTCCGGCCGCCCCTCGGTCAGGTTCCCGAAGTGCTGGAACTTCGCGGTGATGAAGCTCGAGTTGTTCAGGATCCAGTTACCGTCGCTGTCGAAGATGCGGAGGCGCCCCTGGTTGCCGGTGCCCGTCGTCGACGACGAGAAGGCGCCGAACGAGGCGCCCTTCTGGACGTCGTTCGAATCGCGATAGCTCGCGTTGATGAGCGCGTTGTGGAGCGGCGTGTAGGTGACCTTGCCGTACCCTTCGTTGCGCGTCTCCTTGAAATCCGGGACCGATCCGTACGCCGTCGCCGAGTTCGCGTGCGACACCGTCGGCCGGTAGTACGAACCGTAGAAGAACAAGCGGTTCGGCACGATCGGGCCGCCCGCGTCGAGGTCGGTCCACGCGTTGGTCTGATCGTACTGTTTGAGCTGGTCCACCTGCGCGGCCGCCATGCTCGCGGTGCGGAAGCGAAAACTCGCGTCGCCCGTCAGCTTGTTCGTGCCCGACTTGCTGATCGAGTTGACGAGGAAGCCGCCCGCGCGATCGAAATCGACCGCCTTGGCCCCGCCCTTGACGACGGTGACTTCGGCGATGTCGTACGCCGCCGGCTCCGCGGACAGTGTCCCGAACAGCGGCAGCGTGACGTTGACGCCGTCGAACTTGTACACGTTGTCCTGGCCGCTGCTGCCCGAGCTCGGTCCGATCACCTGATTCTCGGTGTACTGAACCCCGGGCAGCAGCTTGATCACGTCGCGGTACTGCGTGCCGACCGGGAGATTCTTCATGTCGGTGGCGGAAATAGCTGACGTGATCGCGGCCGACGTCCTGTCGACGAG
>JBOGIZ010000531.1:0-4946 GCA_050747805.1 Vicinamibacterales bacterium
GGGTAAAGCTTCACCCGGTGGTATATGGGGTGTCAAGTCTTAACTGTGCTACTTATGATCGCGGTGCATTTATAAGGGCACCGGGCCGCGGCCACGGTGGGGTATTGAAAGCGCTGGATTCACTTTAGTGCTGCTGAACGGATTGCCGACTGCCGACTGCGACGATCCGCAGTTGTCGCGTCAGTGCGTGCGCGGCCGGAAGATCGCTGAGGCTCTCGACGAGCACCCGACCGACAACGAGCACGGAATTGCTTGGCGATGAAATCCGCGGCAATCCCTCCGGCACCGCTGCCTTCCAGCCCGGGCCCACAATGAGGTAGTCACCGGCCCCGGTTCCGGTAGTGCGTTTGCCGACGTAGGCAAAATTCGTGTTCTTCGCTGGATCATTGAACTGCACGCTGTAGTAGCGGCCAGCCATGGCCGGCACCTGCAGCATTTGTGGTCCGTTCCTGAGGTCCAACCAACCTATCGCAAGGAGCGTGTCGTGATTGACGCCCCTGGTTGCCAGTTTTGAGCCTGAGGCAGACTGAGCTGCGATGGGCTCTGCAAAGAGCTTTTGAGGTTCCGTATAGAGCGTATTGACCGGCACGGGACCCTCGCCGAAGCCTTTGACCAGAATTGCCCGCTTGTAGACTCGCAACATCAGCAGCGGCCAATAGTAGATGCCGAGGAACCAGGTTGCGACCGCGACCACACCGAATATAAGGAGATGTCCGTAGCCCATAGCCATCACGGTCTCAATTCAACAGGCGGCACCGTATACGTGCCGTCGAGAATGTCGGCGCCGGGCATATAGGCGCGCAGCCAGAGTCTGAACCTGCCTGTGGGCGCGGGCAGCCAGTTGGATTCATGGCCTGCCGGAGCCGTGTTCTGCAGATAGATGTCGACAGAGCCGTCGGCGTTCGGCGCGAGCCCCGATCGATCGCTGACGCAGTACCGATTGATGGGATTCGCCACAAAGCGTTCTCTCGCATCAGCCATCGTCAGCGACCAGAACGCGTGGTTCGGCGGAAGACCTCCCGGCGGAAAGCGCAGGATGTAGTCGTGCTCCCCGGACAGCGTACGGCCCGCGCCATCGACCTGCGTCCTCCAATACACCGCCTCTTGCGGCACGTTCACGGGGCCGGGAAATATTCGGGAGTGCGCGGCCCTCGTGAACATGCCGTTGCCGGTCAGGCCACATCCGTATGCGGTGATCCAGCCGTTGACCTTCGTGGTCTTGATTCTCGCGACGATCTCGACGGTGACAACGGCCAGCCCAAACCCGACGAAGAAGCCTTGCACCAGTCCATGGCGCAGAGTCATGAACTGGGCAAAGAAGAATGAGTGGATGATGACATAGCCGCATATCACGCCGATGAGAGCGACATACGTTTCGTAGACTCTGGCGCTCATTCTGGTCCTACTCGACTTTCGTTGGCCCCTCGGCCGCGAGCGCGTTCTGACGCAACGCCGCCGCCCCGAGCAGCCCGCCCATCCCCATCGACTCGACCGCCGTGCTCGGCACGAGCATCAGCGCGCCCTTTTCCTTCAGCCCTTCGTAGAGCATGTTCATCGCGCGCAGGTGAAGCGCCGTCGGATTCTGCCGGTAGGATTCGGCGGCCTTTTCGAACATCGCCGCGATCTCCACTTCCGCCTGAGCGAGGATGATGCGCGCCTGCTTCTCGCGCGACGCCTGCGCCTCGCGCGACATCGCGTCCTGCAGCGACTCGGGAATCACGACGTCGCGCATTTCCACTGACTGCACCGTCACGCCCCACGGATTCGACCGCGTGTCGATCAGCTTCTGCAGTTCGTCCTCGATGCGCTCGCGGCCCCTAAGGAGATCGGCGAGCGATGTGCGTCCGATGATGTCGCGCAGCGCGGTCTGCGCGGCCCAGCTGACCGCCTGCTGATACTGCTGCACCTCGAGCGCCGCTTTCTGCGGGTCGTACACCAGCCAGAAGAGAACGGCATCGACGTTGACGGGCACCGTGTCGAGCGTCAGCGTCTGCTCCGCCGCGAAGCTCGTGGTGATGACGCGCTGATCGATCCATGAATTCACGGAATCGACGAACGGCACGACCCAGAAGAGACCGGGTCCGCGCAGCCCGACGTAGCGCCCCAGGCGCAGCACGACGCCGCGCTCCCACTGCTTCGCCACCTTCGGCGACTGCATCAGGACGAATCCCCCCGCGAAGCCGGCCAGCACGCCCCACGGCGCATCTGTGGCTGCCGTGACCGCCACGCCGGCCGCGATTGGGAACAGAAACAGCGCGAGCGCGATGATGTTCAGGCGCGGCTTCACGCCGATGTCTTCGTCGGCGCGCTTGCGACCACTGACCTGCAATGCCATCACAGTCATGCTCCTTGTTGGCGCCGCCCGTCGATCACCGGCATCGCGTCTTCAACGCGGAAGCCGTGCGACGACAGTTCGGCGAGAAACCGATCGACGAGGCGATTCAGTTCGCTGGCGCGGCGCAGATCGGCATGGCGCCGCAGCGTTCGAGCGGCGACAAAGGTGCCGACGCCGCGCCGCGTCTCGAGCACCCCGTCGCGTTCGAGGTGCGCATAGACCTTGGCGATCGTGTTCGCGTTCACGCACAGCTCGACGGCCAGCTGCCGCACCGTGGGAAGCTGGTCGCCGACCGAGACGCGACCTGCCGCGATTGCCGCCAGAATGCCGCGCTCCACCTGCGCGTGGACTGGCGTGCGGTCGTCCGCGTCGACGGCCAGGCTCAGCGGCATAATTGCGATAATGTACTATTACATTGGTACAAGTCAAACGGCGCTGGCCCCCATCGTGGTCGCGTCCGGTTATTCGACCGTCACGCTCTTCGCGAGATTCCGCGGCTGATCGACGTCGCATCCGCGGCGAATGGCAATGTGGTACGCGAGCAGCTGCAGCGGCACCACCATCAGCACCGGCGTGAGCCACGAGTGCGACGCCGGAACCGTCACCAGGAAGTCCTGCTCCGGATCGAGAAGCGGACGCACGCCGTCGTGGCCTTCGCTCGTGAGCGCGATGACGGATCCGCCGCGCGCCTTGGCCTCCTGGATATTGCCGACCATTTTCTCGAACACGTGATCGTGCGGCGCGATCGTCACGACCGGCATGTCTTCGTCGATGAGCGCGATGGGACCGTGCTTCATCTCGCCGGCCGGATAGCCCTAGGCATGAATGTAGGAGATCTCCTTCAGCTTGAGCGCGCCTTCGAGGGCGATGGGATAGTTGATGCCGCGGCCGAGATAGAGAAAGTCGCTGCGCTGATAAAACCGTTTCGCGATCTCCTCCATCTGAGCCTCGCACTTGAGCGTCTGCTCGAGCAGCAGCGGCAGCTGGACGAGCGATTCGAGATGCGGCCGCGCCGCGTCCGGCTTCAGGGTGCCGCGGATCTGGCCCAGGTAGACGGCAAGCAGGTGCAGCGCCACGAGCTGCGACGTAAACGCCTTCGTCGAGGCCACGCCGATTTCAGGGCCCGCGTGGGTGTAGACCGTCCCTTCCGTCTCGCGCGTCGCCATGCTCCCGACGACGTTGCAGACGGCAATGCTTCTGGCCCCCTTCTTCTTGGCTTCGCGGAGGGCCGCCAGCGTGTCGGCCGTTTCGCCCGACTGCGTGATCACGATCGCGAGCGTGTTCTTCGACACGATCGGATCGCGATACCGGTACTCGGAGCCGTAATCGACGTCAACAGGAATGCGCGCGAGCGCCTCGATCAGGAATTTGCCCACCAGCGCGGAGTGCCATGACGTGCCGCACGCCAGGATCACGACCCGCTCGGTGTCGCGAATCGCATCGTCTGGAATCTCGATCTCGTGCAGGAAGACGCGCCCCGTTTCGACGGACGCCCTGCCGAGCACCGTCTCGCGAATGGCCATCGGCTGCTCGAAGATCTCCTTGAGCATGAAGTGCTTGTACCCTGCCTTTTCCGCCATGACCGGATCCCACGACACGCGCGTGCTCTTTTTCGAGACGGCGCGGCCCGCGTAGTCGGTGAATTCGACGCCGCGCGGCGTGATCACGGCCATCTCTTCGTCGCCCAGGAACACGACGTCCCGAGTGTGCGCCAGAATCGCCGGAATGTCCGAGGCGACGAAAAATTCGTTGTCGCCCAGCCCCACGACGATCGGCGGACCGTTGCGGACGGTCACGATCTTGTTCGGATCGTCGGCCGAGATCAGCACGAGCGCGAAGAGCCCCCGCATGTAGAGCAGCGCCCGGCGCACGGCGTTTTCCAGTCCGTCGTCCTTCATCTCGCGCTCGACCAGATGCGCGACTATCTCGGTGTCGGTCTCGGTGATGAAGGCGTGGCCCTCCTTCTGAAGCAGCTGCTTGAGCTCCAGATAGTTTTCGATGATGCCGTTGTGGACGACGACAATGCGGCCGGTGCAGTCGCGGTGGGGGTGTGCGTTTTCCTCGGTGGGCCGGCCGTGCGTCGCCCAGCGCGTGTGTCCGATGCCGTATTCCCCATCGAGCGGATTGACGGCAATCACTTCTTCGAGGCGCGCCAGTTTGCCGGCGCTTCGCCGCATCTCGATATTGCCGTCGCGCACGACCGCGACGCCGGCGGAGTCATAGCCGCGATATTCGAGGCGGCGCAGCCCGTCGATGAGGATGGGCAGCACCTGTTTGTCGCCGATGTAGCCGATGATCCCGCACATGGACGCGGTCCTTTTCAATGCTGAAGGCTGAGCGCTGAATGACGAACAGGCGTCATCAGCCCCGTTTCCTGGTCTTCTTCTTGGCCACCCAATCGGGCTTGTTCACCTGCCTGCCGCGGGCGATTGCCAGCGCGCCGGGCGGCACATCTTCGACGATCGACGAGCCGGCGGCGACGTAGGCGCCGCGGCCGACGCGGACGGGGGCCACGAGCTGGGAATCGCTGCCGATGAAGGCCTCGTCCTCGATGACGGTCTGGTGCTTCGAGGTGCCGTCGTAGTTGCACGTGATCGTGCCGGCGCCGACG
>JBOGIZ010000532.1:0-3043 GCA_050747805.1 Vicinamibacterales bacterium
GGCCGGGCGGGGGCAGCGGCGGAGCCAGGGCGCTGACCTTCGCCTTGAACGCGGCGATGTCGTCGCCCGTCGCCTGATCGAGTTCGGCCACGAGCGCCCGGCCCCGATCGCCGGCGGCGTGCGCGGCGCGTGCGCCGTCGTACATCTGCCGCGTGAGCGTATTCAGCGTGCTGAGCGCCAGCGGCGCGATCTTGACGCGCGGATCGAGGTGCAGCGTCAGCGGCTGCGAGTACGTTTTTCCATCGACCGTGAGGCGCACGGTGTACGAACCAGGAGTCGCCCACGGCGCACTTACCGACGGATACGTTCGGTGCGGCACGGCGCCGTTGCCCTCGCCTCCGCCGCGTCCCCCGGCGCCGCCAATCGGCTGATCGTGCAGATCCCAACTGACGCGGTGCATCCCGGTTTTCGTCGAGACGACCATTGGCGGCGCGGGCCAGTACAGCGGCAGCGCGCAGTCGGCCACCTGCGGATTCTGCTGGCACACGCGGTTGTACGCGACGGGATCCGTGGCCGGATCGGGATCCGGAACGGGATCGTCGCTCGAGTAGCTGCGGACGACCTTGCCCGATGTATCGAGAATCGCGAGCGTCACGGGACCGGTCGCGTCCTTCCCGAGGAAATAATCGATCGTGCCGCCCGGCGGCGGATTCTCGCCGGCCGGCAGTTCAGGCGGCCACGGCGTCGGATCGTTCATCGCGAAGCGGACGCGCACGGCTGGTTCCGGCTTGACGAGGTACGCGGCACCCGCGCGCGCCGCCTGACGGATCGCTGCCGCCTGCCGCAGCGGTGTGACGTCGTCCAGAATCCAGTAGCCGCGGCCGTGCGTGCCCGCAATGAGATCCGAGCAGAGGCACGCGTTGTCGTCCTTGAGTTCGAGATCACGCACGGAGATCGCCGGCATGTTCAAGCGCAGCGACTGCCACGAATCGCCGTCGTCGTACGAGACCCACACCTGCGTGTCGGTCGCCGCGTAGAGCAGTCCCTTCTCCTTGGGATCCTCGCGGATCGAATTGGCGGGGGAGTCGGACGCGATGCCGCTGTCGATCTCGGTCCACGTCTTGCCGCCGTCATGCGTGCGCCAGAAGTGCGGACGCATCTCGTCGATCCGCATGGTGTTGGCGGCGGCATACGCGGTCAGCGTGTCGAAGTGGCCCGCCTCGATGTTGAAGATGCGCGACCACGGTTTGATTTCGGGCGGCGTCACGTTCGACCATTTCGCGCCGCCGTCGATCGTCACCTGAATGTTGCCGTCGTCGGTTCCGGCCCACAGGATGTTCACGTCTTTTGACGAGGGCGAGAGCGCCGTGATCGTGCCGAGCGGACCAGGCGTGACGTCGCTCGCGTACTTGCCGGCGCTGGCCGGTACCTGCCAGGTCTGTCGCGTGAGGTCGCCGCTGATGCGCGTCCACGTATTTCCGCCGTCGAGCGTCTTGAACACCGCGTTCTGCGCGTAGAACAACAGATTCGGATTGATCGGCGACCATTCGATCGGCATGGTCCGCACGTTGCGGTTGAACGTTTCGCGCGGCTGCGACGGTTGCGTCATCGCGGGTGCCGATCCCGAGACGACTCCACCGCGGCCGCCGATCGCTATGGAGCCTCGGACTACGCCGCCGACGGCTCTGGAGTTCCGCCCAGCCGGACCCGCCATCATCTCGGGCGACGGTCCAACCTGGGTTGTTTGTCCAGTCTTACGGTTGTAGAGCGAGACGCCGGTGCGCGCGCTCCCGTACACCAGATCCGGATTTTTCGGATCCGGTGCGGCTTCGCCGTACTCCTGGATGTTCACCGGATGCCAATCGTGGAATGTGATCTCGCCGTCATTTGACCGGCTCGCGACGCACGCGGAGCCGGAGTCCTGCTGGCCGCCGCAGACGCTGTACGGGAATGCGTCGTCGGTCGAGACGTGATACATCGCGGCGGTCGGCTGCGTGTACCAGTTGCTCCAACTCTCGCCGTGATTCGCCGAGACGACGGCGCCCTGATCGGAGACGACGAGCAGGATGTTCGTGTTGTTGGGATTGACCCAGGCCTTCTGATAATCGTCCCCGCCTGGCGCGCCGCGCACTGCCGACCAGGTCACGCCGCCGTCGTCGCTGCGCCAGAAGACGGTCGAGCAGCTGTAGACGACGTTCGGATCCTTTGGATCGACCGCAAGCGTCGGCAGATCGCCTCCGCCGATTCGCACGAGCGGACGCGGATCGGTTGGACGCGCGCTCGAGCCGTTCGCGCCCTGCACGGCGCGGTGCCAGTGTTCGCCACCGTCGTCAGTGCGGTAGAGGTCGAGCACGCCCGCCCCGAGACCGCCTCGACCGGCGCGTCCGCCGCCGGCGCGTCCCGGCTCCGCCGCACCCGCGACCATCGCATACAGCGTCTTTGGATTGCTCTGTGAGATGCCGAGGTTCGCCTGCAGCACGTGCGGCAGGCCTTCCGTCAACGGTTTCCACGTCGCGCCGCCGTCCGTGGACTTGAAAATGCCGCCGTCGGGTCCACCAAACGATCCGTTCTCCCAGAATCCCTGCTGCTGCTGCCACAGCGCGGCGTAGACGATGTTCGGATCGCTCGGGTCGATGCGCACATCGTCGCCGCTCGTGTATTCGTCTTTGTAGAGAACCTTCTGGAACGTGCGGCCGCCATCGGTCGAGCGATAGATCCCGCGCTCCTGATTCGGTCCGTACGGATGCCCGAGCGCCGCAACGAAGAGCACGTTCGGATCTCGAGGCGAGACCACGATCATCGCGATCATCTCGGTGTCGTCGAGGCCGAGGTGGGTCCACGTGTGTCCCGCGTCGGTCGACTTGTACACGCCGTTGCCCGTCGCCAGATCGGGCCGGATGATCCCGGCGCCGCTTCCGACATAGATGATGTTGGGATCGGACGGCGCGACGGCGATCGCGCCGATCGAGCCCGTCGACTCGGCATCGAAGAGCGGATGCCACGTCGAGCCGTAGTCGGTCGAGCGCCAGACACCGCCGTTGTCGAACCCGATGTACGCGACGTTCGGTTGGCTCGCGGCACCCGAGACCGCACGGGCACGGCC
>JBOGIZ010000533.1:0-3938 GCA_050747805.1 Vicinamibacterales bacterium
CGCGCGCACCGACCCGGGGTCTGCTTCCAGGCGGCCCGCGTCGGACTCGAGCGGCGCGGTAAACGGATGGTGCATGAACTCCCATCGACGCTCGTCTTCGAGCCACTCGAACATCGGAAAATCGACCACCCAGAGAAATTCGGCGCGGTTGGGATCGAGCCATTCCTCGCGGCGAGCGATGCTCAGCCGCAGCTGGCCCAGGACGTGCGTCGTGATCTTGTGCGGACCCGCCGCCATCAGCAGCAGATCCCCGGCGCCCGCCGCGGCCATGTCGAGCACGCGCGCAAGCGCCGGCTCGCCGGCCGCCTTCAGCGCGGGACTCTGCACCGCGCCGTCGGCGCGCCGCGCCCACACCAATCCGGACGCGCCGAGCTGCTTCGCTTCGTCGATGATGGCGTCGAGCTGCTTGCGTGAATAGCGCGCGCCGTTGGGCACGACGATGCCGCGCACATCGCCGGCGGCGTCGATCGCCTGCCGGAACACGCTGAAGGTGGACGTGCGAAACGGCTCGGAGAGATCCGTCAATTCCATGCCCACGCGAAGGTCCGGCTTGTCGGACCCGTAGCGGGCGATGGCTTCGGCGTACGGCATCCGCCGGAACGGCCGCGGCGCCTGCCGGCCAACCAGCGCCATCAGCTGCTCCATGACCGGCTCCACGATCGAGAACACGAGGTCCTCGGTCGCGAAGGAGATCTCGAGATCCACCTGCGTGAACTCCGGCTGGCGATCGGCGCGCAGGTCTTCGTCGCGGAAGCACTTGACGATCTGCACGTAGCGGTCCATGCCGGCAATCATCAGGATCTGTTTGAAAATCTGCGGCGACTGCGGCAGCGCATAGAACTCGCCCGCGTGTACGCGGCTCGGCACCAGGTAGTCGCGCGCCCCCTCCGGCGTCGATTTGGTCAGGAGCGGCGTCTCGATCTCGACAAACCCCTGCTCGTCGAAATACCGCCGGATCGCGAGCATCGCCTTGTGCCGCAGGATCAGGTTCTGCTGCAGCCGCGGACGCCGCAGATCCAGATACCGATAGCGCAGCCGCGTCTCTTCCGAAACGGGCGTCTCCTCGTTGACGGGAAACGGCGGCGTTTTGGCGTCATTCAGCACACGAATCTCGCGCGCGACCACCTCGATCGTGCCGGTCGCCATTTTCGGATTGACCGACTCCGGCGCCCGATGTTCGACGCGGCCCAGTACGGCCACGACGAACTCGGACCGGAGATGCTGCGCCTGCCGAACGATCGCCGGCTGGTCCTCGCGCGCGACCACCTGCGTCATCCCGTAACGGTCGCGCACGTCGACAAACACGAGCGATCCGAGGTCGCGAATCCGGTGCACCCATCCGAGCAGCACGACATCCGTGTCGGCATCCGCCGCCGTCAGCGCACCGCAGGTGTGGGTCCGCGCGAGCTGTCCCAGTGGCGCAATCTCAGCAGTCACGGTCGCTCCGCTCCGCCCGACGCGATCAGGCTCTTCACGATCGCGCCCGCCGATGCGCGCGCGACGTTGTCTTTCTGCCTCGTGTTCATGTTCCTCAGCGTGACTTCACGCGTCGCTATTTCGTCAGGGCCAAGGACGGCGACAAATGCCGCGCGCCTGGCACCCGCGTACTTGAACGCCTTGTCGAGATCCTTGCCGCGGCGGAGCGGCTCGGGATAGACCTCCACGCGCACCTGCGACTGCCGCAGCTCGCCGGCCAGACGCAGCGATTCGGCCGCGAGATCCGCATCAAAGATCGTCACGAGGACGTCGACGCCCGCCGCGTCGATCTGGGCGGGAAACATCCCGCGCTCCGCCATCACCACGAGGACGCGCTCGAGCCCAAGCGAGAATCCGCACGCGGGAATCTGCTCGCCGGAAAACATCCCGATGAGTCCATCATACCGGCCGCCGCCCCCGAGGCTGCCGATCGCTTCGACGGCGATTTCCATGATCGCCCCGGTGTAGTACGAGAGGCCGCGGGCAAGCGACGCATCGACGACCACGTGTCGGCCCGCGCTCGTGGCCTCACACAGTCGAACGATCTGAGAGAGATTCTCGAGGCCGGCGAGCGCGGCGGGAAATGCCGCAAGCCGCTCGGCCGACGCGCTGAGGATGTAAGAATTGACGGAGGAACGATCCAACGGCCCGACAGGTTGACGCTCCGCGCGCTCGCGCCAGCGGGCCGCCGACGCCGCCGGTACTCCGCGCGCGGTCAACTCGTTTTCAACGCCCTCGGGTCCGATCTTGTCCAGCTTGTCGATGGCGACCAGGGCGCTCTCACGCAGAGCCGCCGGCACTCCGAGCTCCTCCAACGCGGACCTCAACACCTCCCGGTGGCCAAGACGAATCGTAAAGTCTTCGAACCCGAGCTCGTGCAGCACGTCGCTCACCGCCGCAAGCATCTCCGCTTCCACCACCGGCGACGTGGATCCGATCGCGTCGACGTCGCACTGATAGAACTCACGGAATCGTCCGCGCGCCGGACGATCGGCGCGCCACACGGGTTGAATCTGGTAGCGCTTGAAGAAGCGCGGCAGCGATCGCCGGTGCTCCGCGACGACGCGCGCGAGCGGCACGGTCAGGTCGTACCGCAGCGCGAGATCGGTTTCGCCGGATGTTTCGTGCTCACCCCGGCGCAGCACCTTGAAAATGAGTTTGTTGCCCTCGTCGCCGTACTTCCCCGTCAACGTCTCGATGTTCTCGAGCGCGGGCGTTTCCAGCGGGTCGAACCAATAGCGTTCGTAGACGCCGCGCACGACGTCAATGACGTACTGCCGCCGGCGCACCTCCTCGGGCAAAAAGTCGCGCATGCCGCGTGCCGGCTGTGTGCGCCGTTCCGCCATCAGCGCTTCCGCCGGTCGCGCAGACGCACGCTTCGTGAGGCGACCGGACGCTTCGCCGCAGCCGGTCTTCGGCTCCGTGGCCCCCTGTCCGTTGTCCCCTGTCCCTTGTCCCCCGTCCCCCCTCGCATGTAGTCCAGCCGATAGCGCACGTAATTGTCGGCGTACCAGCGAATCGACGCCACCTCTTCATCGGTCAACGCTCGCCGCACCTTACCGGGACTGCCCATCGCGAGCGATCGCGCAGGTACGTGCGTGCGTTCGGGCAGCAACGTACCAGCCGCAATGATGCAGTCGGATTCGATCTCGACTCCGTTGAGCAGAATCGCGCCCATGCCGACAAGGACGCGGTCGCCAATCGTGCAGCCGTGCACGATCGCGCCGTGTCCGATCGTGACCTCATCCCCGATGGTCGTGGGGTGCGTGTCGCGCATGACGTGGACGATCGTCCCGTCCTGGATGTTGGTTCGACGGCCGATTCGAATGCGGTTGACGTCGCCGCGAATCACCACGTTCATCCAAACGCTGCTCTCACCACCGACCTCGACGTCCCCGATGACCTGCGCCGACGGGTCGACATAGACGTCGGCCGCCACGCGAGGCGTCATGCTCCTAAAGCGCCGTATCATTCACCACTCATCGGCCCTATCGGCCATCGGTCATCGGTCATCGGTCATCGGCCATCGGTCATCGGCCATCGGCCATCGGCCATCGGCCATCGGCCATCGCGAAAGAGTGTATACCGCGCCCGGTGCCATAATGGATTCGAGTGACACTCGACCGCTTCGACCGCCCGCTGCGAAGTCTCCGCGTATCGGTGACCGATCGCTGCAATCTCCGATGCGCGTACTGCATGCCCGAGCCCGACTACGCGTGGCTGCCCCGCGAAAGCATTCTCACGTTCGAGGAAACGTCCCGCCTGATTGCCGTCTTCACCGGCCTGGGCGCCGAGCGCGTCCGGCTGACGGGCGGCGAGCCGCTGCTCAGACGCGATCTTCCCGATCTGGTCGCGCGCCTCTCGGCTCAACCTGGCATTCGCGATCTCGCGCTCACGACGAACGGCGTGCTGCTGAAACATCAGGCGCGGGCGCTTCGCGCGGCCGGCCTCCATCGTCTGAC
>JBOGIZ010000534.1:0-2650 GCA_050747805.1 Vicinamibacterales bacterium
GGGAAGGGCCCCCGCGAGCGATGAGTGTAGACTACGCGCTGCCGATCGCGCGGCAGATCGCCGAGGCGCTTGAAGCGGCGCACGAGCAGGGGATCGTCCATCGCGATCTGAAGCCGGCCAATATCAAGGTGCGGCCGGACGGCACGGTGAAGGTGCTCGACTTCGGCCTGGCGAAGGCGATGGACGCTGGCCCTGACGCACCGTCCAGCATCGCCAATTCGCCGACGTTCACGGCGCACGCGACCGAGCTCGGCATGATCATCGGCACGGCGGCCTACATGGCGCCGGAGCAGGCGCGCGGCAAGGCGGTTGACCGCCGCGCGGACATCTGGGCGTTTGGCGCCGTGCTCTACGAGATGCTGACGGGGAAGCGCGCGTTCGAAGGCGACGAGATCTCGGACGTGCTCGCGTCGGTGCTGAAATCCGATCCCGCGTGGGCGGCGATTCCTGACGACGTGCCGCCGTCGATCCGGCGACTGCTGCACCGATGTCTCGAGAAGGATCCGCGCAAGCGCCTGAGCGCGATCGGCGACGCGCGGTTCGATCTCGACGAACAGGACGTGCCCGCGGCGCCGATCGCCGCGCCGGCCGCGTCCGGACACGCGCGCCGATCGGCCGTGACGCATCTCCTTTCGGCGGCAGGCGGGGCCCTCGTGGTGGCTATCATCGCGTTGATGGTCTGGTCCGCGAGCGGAACGCGGACGGATTTGCCGGTTCGCCGCTTCTCGATGCTCGCCCCGCCCGGCGAACAGCTCTATCCGGATTCCACGGGCGTGGCGATTTCGCCAGACGGCACCATGATCGCGTTCGTGGTTGGCCGCGAAGCGCGATCCGAAACCGAGCTCTGGGTAAGGTCTCTCGATTCCCTGACGGCTCGACGCCTTGATGATGCGGACGGGGCGACGCTGCCGTTCTGGTCGCCCGACAGCCGCCGCATCGGATTTTTTACGAATGAGAAGCTGAAGACGATCGCGGCGTCGGGCGGCCGCGCGGAGGTGCTGGCGGATCTCGGGAGCGGCGGCGGCGGCCGCGGCGCCGCGTGGAGTCGGTCGAACGTGATTATCTACGCGCCCGACGCGAGCGGCCCGCTGTACCGGATCCCCGCCGCGGGCGGCACGCCGGCACAACTGACCACGCTCGACGCGTCGCGCCACGAGTACGGGCATCGGTTTCCCACGTTCCTGCCCGACGGCGACCATTTTCTCTACGCCGCGCTTCCCGGACGTAACGGCAAGTTCGACATCTTCGCGGGATCGCTTTCGCACTCTGGCAGGACGCTCGTGGGCTCGATCGAGAGCGCGCCCGTCTATGCGGCTCCCGGGTACCTGCTCTACGAACGCCAGGGGGTGCTGGCCGCGCAAGCGTTCGACGCGGGTGCGCTGCGGCTCCTCGGGGATCCGGTGGCGCTCGACGACGAGCCGTCGGCAATCATGGACCCGGCGCTCGCCTACACGGCCGGGAACATGACGTCGATCTCCGCAACCGGCTCGCTCGCGTACTACTCGGCGTCGTCGGCCAATACCGTCGCCGAGTGGTACGACGCGCTCGGACGCAAGACGGGCACGCTCGCACTGCCTCCCGGGCACTACGAGCACATGGCCATCTCTCCCGACGGCACGCAGGCGGTGTTCGTGCGCTACGCGTCTCCCTCGGAATCCGCGCTCTGGCTCGTCGACTTGAACCGCGGCAGCGCGTCGCCGCTGACGTCACGTCCCGGCCAGAACGACTGGCCCGTCTGGTCTCCGGACGGAACGAAGATCGTCTTTACCGGCGAAGCCGACGGCGCCGTGCAGTTCTTCATCAAGACGGTCGGCGATGCGACGCCGGAACAGCCGTTCTTTCAATCGCCGGCGCTCTTCAAGAGCCCGACCGCCTGGTCGCCTGACGGCCGTTGGATCCTTGTCAGCGAGCTGGATCCCGTCACCGAAGAAAATGTCTGGCTGCTGCCGGTCTCCCCGCCGCGCGATCTGAAGCCGCTCGTCATGGGACCAACGCGCGACAACGCCGGCTCCGTGTCGCCGGACGGCCGCTGGTTCACCTATGTGTCGGATATCACCGGACGCTTTCAGCTCTACACCCAGTCGTTTCCGACGCCGGGCCACAGGCTGCAGATCTCGGATAAGGGCGCCATCACCGCCTGGTGGACCAAGGACGGACGCCAGCTGATTTTTCAGGGCGATGATACGCGGACGCTCTGGCGCGTGGATGTTTCGACCAGAGGCGACACGCTTCATCCGGGCACGCCAACGCTCCTGGCGACGCTGCCGCCGAACATCATCTGGCTCGATGCGAGCCCCGATCGCCAGCACTTTCTGGCGCTCGCGCCCGAACGGTCGAGCACCGGATCGATGACGATCGTGCAGAACTGGCGCGCCGCGCTGGCCGGCAGATAGGGCGAGGTTGGGGGCTAGGCCTGACGTCACGCGCAAAGATCGCGGAGAGGAGACAGGAGAGATCGAGGAGAGATCGTCGAGGAGAGATCGCGTCGAGGAGAGATCGAGCTCTGAGCCCGAGCGGCCGTCCACTTTGTGAGAATGAGCTCTGAGCCCGAACGGCTGTCCACTTTTGGAGAATTTGAGAGAATGAGCTCGGAGCTCGTCGGAGCATGGCGAACGTATAATTCGCGTCTCATGCGTATCTGGCTGCAGGC
>JBOGIZ010000535.1:0-1687 GCA_050747805.1 Vicinamibacterales bacterium
GTAGTGTCCAAGGATTCCATTGTCGTTGGGGTGGCAGGCGTATTTTTCGGGCTGCTGGTCGGTTGGTTGATCGGTAGTCAGCAGGCGCCACCCGCACCCCAGGTCCCGCCTCAATCCTCCGCGAGCGCGCCGGCCTCGACCGCCGGAGGCGATGGCCAGGGGGCGCCCCAGCTCGACGAGTCACGCGCGGCAGCGCTCAAAACCAAAGCGAGCCAGAATCCCAGCGATGCGGTCACACGTGAGCAGCTCGGCGATTTGTATTTCGACGCCGGCCGCTACGAAGACGCGGCGTCCTGGTACGAAGCGTCGCTCCAGATCGAACCCAAAAATGTCAGCGCGAGCACCGATCTCGGGATTTCGTACTACTACATGAACCAGCCCGATCGCGCGCTCGCGCAGTTCGACAAGTCGCTCGCGATCGATCCAGGGCACGCCAAGACGCTGCTGAATATCGGGATTGTGCGTGCGTTCGGGAAACAGGATCTGAAGGGCGCCGCGGACGCCTGGCAAAAGGTCGTGGCCGTCGCGCCGTCCTCGGACGAGGCGAAGGCCGCGCAGCAGGCGCTCGACGGACTTCGGGCGGCGCATCCGGAGCTCGGCATCGCCCCCCCCAAAGGCCAGGGTTCGTAACCCCGAGTGCGATGACAGAGCGGGAGCTGCGCGACTCGATCGTGGAGGTCGGGCGTCGCCTGTACGCGCGCGGCTACACCGCGTCGAACGACGGCAATATCAGCGTCCGGCTCGATCCGGGACGTCTGCTCATGACGCCCAAAGGGGTCTGCAAGGGTTTCATGTCGCCCGACATGATGTGCATCACGGATCTGGAAGGCCGCAAACTGGCCGGCGATCGCGATCCCTCGTCGGAAATTGAGATGCATCTCGAGGTCTATCGTCAGCGACCGGACGCCGCGGCCGTCGTCCATGCGCATCCACCAATCGCGACCGGATTCGCCGTCGCGGGCATTCCGCTCGATCGAGCCGTGCTGGCGGAGGTCGTGACGACGCTCGGGAGCGTGCCGATTGCGGAGTACGCGACGCCGTCGACGCGCGAGCTGCCGGAGGCCGTCCGCCGATACGTGAAGGCGCACGACGGGATGCTGCTCGCGAATCATGGCGCGCTCACGCTCGGCGCCGATCTGTTCGCCGCGTACTACAAGATGGAGACGATCGAGCACTTCGCGAAAATCAGCCTCGTGGCGCGGCTGCTCGGCGGCGAGCGGCTGTTGTCCCGGCAGGAGGTTGAACGCCTGCAGGGTCTCCGCGGCAGTTACGGAATCGCGGCGCCCGCGCCGATTTGTCCGCCCGACGCCGGCCCTGCGGCCGGCGCGGTGGATCCGGCGAGCTGCCAGACGGTGATCGCTCCGGAGACCCGCGGGGCGCGGCTCGTGCCCGGCGCGCCAGATGGCGATGGTGAAATTCGGCTAACATACCGCGAGCTGACCGCGCTGATTGAAGCGGCCGTGCGGGAGATCAAATAAGATCCTTCCGACTGCAGCGGGAAGGATAAGGAGACTCAGATGGGTGAAGCGCTGGGCATGGTCGAGACGAAAGGGCTTGTCGCCATGATCGAAGCGGCGGACGCCATGGTCAAGGCCGCCAAGGTGACGCTCGTCGGATGGGAAAAGATCGGCGCCGGGTACGTGACCGCGATCGTACGCGGCGACGTGGCGGCGGTGAAGGCCGCGAC
>JBOGIZ010000536.1:0-4425 GCA_050747805.1 Vicinamibacterales bacterium
GTGTCCAAGCGGTCGAGGCAGCGCTCGGCGCTCACTATCTAGCCGACGGCGAAGAACTGTTCGGAGGGTTCGTGTCGATGCTAACTCACGACGCTCTCGTCGGCGTTCAAGACCGCCACCATGAGAACTGGGGTGTCATTGTTCAGCGCGAAGTCGTCGGACCACCCCCGCGGTTCGCGCCGCTTTACGACAGCGCCCGGGGACTCTTTTGCAACGAACCCGAAGAGCGTCTCGGTCGCTTTAAGGGGTTGGCGGGGGACCAACGGCTCCACAACTACGTCGAAAGATCGAGGCCTCTGGTTGGTTTTGATGGTCTCCTGCCGAGCAAGAAACGCCAGTTCATCACGCATCAGGAGCTCATCGGCGCTGTTTACCGAGCTTACCCCCGACACCGCCGGCGGATCACGAACATTCTCGAAGCGTATGACTGGAAACGAGTTCGCGACGAATTGGACGATGGCGTCGGCGATTACTTTTCTGGTCACCGGCGGACACTTGTGTTGATTTGCCTGCGGCGCCGGCTACTGGCGATTCGGCGCGTGTTGGATGGTCCGCGACTCGATTGAGCCGATATACTCACGAGAGACGAAGATGACCCGCTTGCTGTCGAGTTTCAGCGCTTTCCGTGGACGCCAGCAGCGGAAGCCTGCCCATTTCACGCTGCTTTATGACGGCGGCAGCGAAGTCGTTACTGTTGGACATCTCACCTTTGATCAGGATACGTGGACATTCGTCTACGATGGCGAGTATAAGCGTCGCCCTGATCTTCGCCCTCTGGAGGGATTCGACGATCTCGAGAGGGTCTATCGATCCAGTGTCCTGTTTCCGTTTTTCGCGGTCAGAGTGCCTGATCCCGACAGGGGCGATATTCGCCGACAATTGGATCAGGATCGGATCAAGGATCCGCAGCCCACCGACCTACTTCGGCTGTTCGGTCGGCGCGTCGTCTCATCGCCAGGTTTCGAGCTGGTTCCAGCCTGATCCACCGAACCCCCGTCGGGCCTGCTCGCCTGTCTGATCTCACAACACAGGATTGCCCGAAACAGCGCTATCCAAGGCCGTAGTTGGACCGTCGGTGTGTCAGTTAGTGTGTCAACCGCCGATTGACCGTCGGCGATTAATCAAAATTTTCAAAATGTTCAAATGAAAATGGTGAGCCGCCTCGGAATCGAACCGAGAACCCGCAGATTAAGAGTCTGCTGCTCTGCCAATTGAGCTAGCGGCCCACACGCGCGACGAACGCCGCGTCCGGAACTTTGAATTCTAGCATCAGGAGCGCGGCTGAGTCGAGATAGACGTCAGCCGCACGCGCGCAGGCGCTTCTGGAGATGCCGCCGCTCCGGTGCGCTTCGCGCCAGCCGAAGCGCCGCCGCGAAGTGCGCACGCGCCGCATCAGTACCACCGCGGCGTAGCTCCAGCTCCCCGAGCGCGGCCGGATAAAAAGGATACGCCGCGAGCCGCTCGCGATCGGCGATCGCACCCAGCGCCTGGAGGCCGCGCTCCGGGCCGTCGCGCTCGGCGATCGCGATCGCGCGATTGAGCGCCACGACGGGTGACGGCGCCAGCGCAAAGAGGCGATCGTACAGCTCGACGACGACCGCCCAGTTCGTGTCGGCGACACTCGGCGCCGACGCGTGTTCGGCCGCGATCGCAGCTTCGACGTGATACGTGGTCACCTCGCGGCCTGCCGCGGACCGCTCGAGCAGCTCGCGTCCGCGCGCCACGAGTCCGCGATCCCAACGTGCGCGATCCTGATCGGCCAGCGCACTCAGGTCGCCCGCCGCGTCGATCCGAGCGGGGAGGCGCGCCGCGTGCAAGTGCATCAAGGCGGCGAGCGCGTAGGTTTCGGGCACCGCGGCCGGCGGATGCTCGAGGAGCAGCCGCGTCAGCCGCATCGCCTCCGTGCAGAGCTCCGCGCGCACCGGCGCGTCCGCCGACGCGCCGTGATAGCCCTCGTTGAAGAGAAGATAGAGCGCGCGCCTGACCGCCGAAAGGCGCGGCGTGAATTGCTGGTCCGACAGATCGAACAGCCGCGTCGACGTGGCGAGCGTTTTCTTGCCGCGCGAGATGCGCTTCTCGATGGCGGCGCGCCCACTGAGAAACGCCGCGGCGATTTCGACCGCGCCGAAGCCGCACAGGATGTTCAGCACGAGCGCGACCTGCGCGTCTTGCGCCAGCCGGGGATCGCAGCACGAGAACATCATCCGCAGCTGCTCGTCGCGGATGGCCGGCGCCTCGAACGCCTCCTCGACGATCGTCGCGGTCGTCCACTCGCTGCCAAGCAGCCGCGCCACCTCCGGCGCGAACGTCCGCGCCGTGCGCTCGCGCCGGACGACGTCGAGCGCGCGATGCTTCGCGGTGGCCATGAGCCACGCGCCGGGATTGTCGGGAACGCCGCGAAGCTTCCAGACCTCGATCGCGCGGCAGAAGGCGTCCTGCACGACGTCTTCTGCCAGCGCCAGGTTGTGGACGCCGAAGATCCGCGTCAGCGCGGCAATCAGCCGGCCCGACTCGCGCCGGAAGAGATGCTCGTCCGGATCCACGGCGCGCCCGCTACACGGACATCGTCATCAGCGGCCGGACCTCGACGGCGCCGTCGCCGGCGAGGATCGGACAGCCCTTGGCGAGTTCCGCCGCCTCTGCCGCATCGCGCGCGCGAATGATGGTGAAGCCAGCCACGAGGTCCTTGGCTTCGGCAAACGGCCCGTCGGTGATCGCTTTTTTCGGTCCGCGCACGACCTTGCCCGTCGCTTCGAGCGGGTGGCCGCCGTCCTTCAGGTGTCCGCGCGTCTCGAGATCGCGCATCCAGTCCAGCCAGCGCTGCATACTCTGCTGCGCGCGCTCGGGCGTGCCCATCGCCTCGCGCTGCGACGACTCATTGGTGCGATAGAGAAACAGGAAATCGGTCATGGCTCCGTCCTTTCGTGAATTGTACGTTCACCTCTACGACGTTCGAGAGGTCCACGACCGGACATTTCTTTCTCTGGGAATGGATCCGATCAGTGCGGCTGGGCAGACGCCAGGATCGATTTCGCGCGGTCCGACAGCGTGTCGGCGTGCGCGACGAGCATCGTGGCCTGCCAGCGCTGGTCGTCCGACAGCAGCTGCCCGAAACCGGGCATACCCGACAGCCGGATGCCGTTGGTTACCTTCCAATAGGTAATCCCTTCAGGATCGTCGGTGACCATCTGATCCGCGGCAAACAGCTGCGGCGGCTGCGGGAACATCGCCCTGGCGAACTCCGACGTCTGGCCGGGCCTGCCGTGGCACACCGCGCAATGGTCGCGATAGACGGTCGCGCCGGCGGCAAGGTTGTCGTCGCTCAGCGGCAGCGGATTTTTTTCGCTGGCGGCCTGGCGATCGCTCGCGCGCAGTGCCATCCGCGCCACCGTCTTTTCGAACGGAAGCGGCGCCGACGAGGTAGCCATCGGCACTCCGCCCTCATTGACGAACACGTACCCGCCCACGACGAACAGGACGATGGCGATCACGAATCCCAGCACGAGCCAGCCGATGCGTCGCGCCATCAGTGCACCTCGGCGTCATCTGTGTGCAAGAGGCGAACCGTCCGTCCCGATTCTCTGGGCTATTGGCCGTCCCTGCCAGCGAGGTCGATGCCGAGCCGCGCCCGCAGCTCGCGCGTTCCCCAGGGCGTCAGACGCAGAACGCGACTATCCACATCGCGCGCGACCCATCGCTTCCGCAGCGTGAGATCGAGGACGGCCGCGCCAAGCGCTCCACCAAGATGCGGACGCCGTTCGCTCCAGTCGAGACACGCGAACGCGAAGCGGCGACGAAGCGCGCCGGCCGCGTCCACATCCAGGCCTGCCGCCGTCAGCGCGGACCGCCCCTGCGGCGTGACGGCGCACGCATCCTGATCGCGCCCCGCACGCGACAGCCAGCCCGCGGCGATGAAGCGGTCGAAGACCGCCACGCCGAGCGCCCCCGCGATGTGGTCGTAGCACGAGCGCGCCGCGCGCAGCTCCGGAGGCGTCGTCGGATGAAATGCGCGCGACGCGCCGGCGACGACGTTCAGCGCCTCGAGGGCGGCGGCGACGTCGGGTCCGTTCAGTGCGTAATACCGGTGCTTTCCCTGCGCGACGACGGTCACGAGCCGCCTCGTGGTGAGCCGCTGCAGATGCGCGCTGGCGGTCGACGGCGTCACGGCTCCGACGATCGCGAGCTCGGTTGCCGTGCGCGCCCGGCCGTCAGCGAGGCAGTAGAGCATCCGCGCGCGGGCCGGCTCGCCGATCGCCGCCGCAATGGCCGCGACGGATTCGTCAGGATGCGCAGCGTTCAGTGTTCCTGGATGCGCAACATTCATTATTCGATGATAAACGAATTATCGCTGTCAAGGGCATGCCACAGCCGCGATGACCGATAAGCGATGTCCGACGGCCGATGCCCGATGCCCGATGCCCGATG
>JBOGIZ010000537.1:0-5105 GCA_050747805.1 Vicinamibacterales bacterium
GCCCGGCGTCGACCTCGATCGCGGCGCCGCCGCCGACCGCGCCGGAATCGAGCACGGCCAGGGCCGCGCGCAGTGTCTGAGGCGGCAGCACCGTATCGGCGTCGACGAACACGAACCGGTCGCCGCGCGCCGCGCGGGCGCCCGCATTGCGCGCCGCGGCAATGTGCCGCACCTGCACCGGCACGACTCGCACACCGAGCCCGGACGCGATCGCCGCCGTCCTGTCCGTGGACGCATCGTCAACGACGATGATTTCACAGGCGCGCGAACCGAGCACGGCCTCGACCGCGCGGGCGAGCGCGCGAAGTGTCTCGCCGATCAGTGCTTCTTCGTTGTGTGCGGGAACGATGAATGAGATCACGCGTGGGCCTCGGCGAGCACGCGCGTCAGCGTCGCAGCAAGCAGCTCGGCGTCATCGCCATCGAACGGCATCGGCGGCCGAATCTTCAACACGTTGGCGAATGGCCCATCCGTGCCGAGCAGGACGCCCTCGTCGCGCATCCGGTTCGCAACCGCGGCCGCCATCTCCGTCGCGGGCTCCAGCGTGCGGCGATCCGTCACCAGCTCGATACCGACGAAGAGTCCCGATCCGCGGATGTCGCCGACGTTCTCGTGATCGGCCAGCGACGACAGACGCCTCAGAAGCGCCGCGCCGACGTCATGCGCGTGCCGCTGCAGATGCTGCGTCTCGACAACGTCGAGGACGGCCAGACCAACCGCGCACGAAACGGTGCTCCCGCCGAACGTGCTGAAGAACTCCATGCCGTTGTCGAAGGACGCCGCGATCTCCGGGGTTGTCACGACAGCGCCAAGAGGATATCCGTTCCCGATCGGCTTGCCCAGCACGACGACGTCAGGCACGGTGCCCTGGCTCTGGAACGCGTAGAAGTGCGTGCCAATGCGGCCGTACGCGGTCTGCACTTCGTCGGCGATCGCGACGCCTCCCGCCTCGCGCACGGCGTCGTACGCCGCGGCAAGGTATCCAGACGGCAGGATGATCTGCCCCCCGACGCTTGGCGCGCTCTCGGCGATGAATGCCGCGAGGCCGTACTCGGTCGCGCCGAGCTCGCCGGCCGCGCGCGCGACGAACTCCGCATACCGTGCCCCGGCGCGCGCATCGTCCGCTTTGTACTCGCCGCGATAGACGTCGGGGATCGGCACCACGCGCACCCACGCAGGACGGCCTTCGCCGCCGGGGCCGTCGAACTTGTAGGGACTGATCGCGATGAGCGTCGCCGTGTTGCCGTGGTACGCCGCGTCGAGCACGATGGTGCCGCGCCGGCGGGTGCGCGCGCGCGCGAGCCGCAGCGCGAGCTCGTTGGCCTCGCTGCCAGAGTTGACGAAATAGCAGACGCGCAGCGGTTCCGGAAGCGTGGCGATCAGGCGCTCGGCGTAGCGCACGAGATTGTCGTGGAGGTACCGCGTGTTCGTATTCAGCACGCGCATCTGCTCGGCCGCGGCCTCGACGATGTGAGGGTGAGAGTGGCCGACGTGAGGCACGTTGTTGTACGCGTCGAGATACCGCCGGCCGGACTCGTCGTAGACGTACTGCATCCAGCCGCGCACCAGCGACACGGGACGTCGGTAGGAGATCGAGAGGTTACGTCCGACGAGGCGACGCCGCGCGGCGAGCGTGTGCCCCGGCCGTGTACGAGCGCGCGCGCGCGCCTGCCGGAGCGCGGCATCAATCGCGTCGCGATCGAGCGCGAGGAGCCGCGGCAGCGTGTCGCGGATCGCGTTCTGGCTGATGGACAGATACCCGTTGTCTGGGCGCATCATCTGCTGACGCGCCGCGATGGAGACGCTCATGCACAGACGAAGTTCGACAAGCCCGAACAGCGCGTCGATCTCGTCGTCTTCGATCGGCCTGCCCTTCTGATATCCGCGAACGACCGCGCACGCGATCGGGAGCGGATCGGCCTTTCCGAGGATCGCGTACGCCATCGCGACCGCGAGATCCGCAATCGCGTACGTGTAGACAATGTCTCCGAAGTCGAGGATTCCGGTGACCGTCGATTTCGCGCCGGAAGGGATCGCGTTGACGAGTACGTTGTGATCGTTCAGATCGTTGTGTCGGACGGCCCGGGGAAGCAGCGGCAGGCGGCCGCCGTCGCGCCGCTGGACCGCGCCGGCGATGGACCGCACGAACGCCCGCATGCGCGGCTCGGAGATGGAGGGCGCGAGATCGTGGACGAGCGCGAGACCGCCCGCGAGATCCCAATAGAACGGACGATGGACCTCGGCATGATCGAAATCGTCGAGCGCCGCGTCCAGTTCGGCGACGGCACGCCCGAGATCTTCGAACAGAGCGGGCGGCGGATCGCTCAGCGAGGCGATCGGCTCGCCGGGTAGCCAGGTGAGCAGCCGGACCGCATGCCCTCCGGCGTCCGCGATCGACCGCCCGTCGATGGCCGGGATCACGCGCTGGCAGAGCGGCGTCTTCCGGCCGACGTGTTCGATGGCCGCGTTCTGCGCGTCGAGCAGTCCGCGACCGTCCGCCGCGTTGGCCATCTTCAGAACGAAGCGTTCGCCGCCTCTGGTCTCGAGCGCGAAATTCTGGTCGCGCTCGCTCGGGAGCGTCGACGCCGCCGTCTCGAGGCCATAGACGCGCCGCGCGATCTCTACCGCCTCAGCGATGCTCAGGGCCGGCGCCTGGCGCAGGACGTCCATCGGGTCCAATCATAGACCTGCGCGGTTCATCGAGACTACAATCGGCGGCGGAGACGTCGCATGCAAATCATCCGCAGTCGAAAAACGTACGACGTCGTCATCGTCGGCTCCGGCGCTGGCGGCGGCATGGCGGCAAAGGTGCTCACGGAAGCGGGAGCCGACGTCCTGATGCTCGAGGCGGGTCCGATGTGGGATCCGGTCAAAGACTCGAAGATGTTCGAGTGGAACTACGAGAGCCCACGGCGGGGCGCATCGATTCCCTCGCGGCAGTTCGGCGAGTTCGACGCGGCGCTCGGCGGCTTTACACTCGAGGGCGAACCCTATACGACCGCCCAGGGACAGCAGTTCCTCTGGTTCCGATCGCGGATGCTCGGCGGCCGGACGAATCACTGGGGGCGCATATCGCTGCGGTGGGGACCCGACGACTTCCGTCCAAAAAGCGTCGACGGACTCGGGGACGACTGGCCGATCGGCTACGACGATCTGAGACCCTTTTACGACGAGGTCGATAAGCTCGTCGGTGTGTACGGCACGAATCTGGGCCCACGCTTTCCGAACGAACCGGACGGCCTCTTCCTGCCGCCGCCCCAGCCGCGGTGCTACGAGCTGCTCATCCGCGACGCGTCGGCGCGTCTGAACGTCCCCTGCGTGCCCGCGCGCCTGTCGATTCTCACGAAGCCGCTCAACGGACGGCCCGCGTGCCACTACTGCGGCCAGTGCAATCGCGGATGCGCGACTGGATCGAATTTCCAGTCCACCACGGTCCTCATCCCTCCGGCAATGAAGACCGGACGCCTCACGCTGATCGCGGACGCGATGGCGCGCGAAGTCACGGTCGACGATGGCGGCCTCGCGGATGGCGTCACGTACATCGACAAGAAGACGGGGCGAGATAACCACGCGCGGGGGCGGATCGTGGTTCTCGCGGCGAGTTCGTGCGAGACCGCGCGGCTGCTGCTCAATTCGAAGTCCGGCAAGTTCCCCCAGGGGCTGGCGAATTCGAGCGGCGCGGTCGGCCGCTATCTGACCGATTCGACCGGCGCCGGCGTGTCGGGATTCATTCCGCGGCTCATGAGCAACATTCCCCACAACGAAGACGGCGTGGGCGGCATGCACCTTTTCATGCCGTGGTGGCTCGACAACAAGAAGCTCGACTTCCCACGCGGGTACCACATCGAAATCGGCGGCGGACGCCGGATGCCCGGGGCGGGATTTCTGGGCAACATCCACAGCTTCACGGGCGTTGACGCGTCGGGGACGCCGATTGCGTTCGGCGGCTACGGGACACAACTGAAGGACGATTACCGGCGCGTGTACGGCTCGGTCGTCAGCTTCTCGGGCCGCGGCGAGATGATCCCCAACGACAACTGCTACTGCGAGATCGATCCGCGCCAGGTGGACCAGTACGGGATTCCGGTCCTGCTGTTCCACTGGAAGTGGAGCGACTACGAGAAGCTGCAGGCGAAGCACATGCAGGAGACTTTCCGCGCGATCATTCACGAAATGGGCGGGACGCCGCTCTCGCAGATGCCCTCGGAGGAGCGCCGCTACGGCCTGGCGCAGGGCGGAGAGATCATCCACGAGCTCGGCACGACGCGCATGGGGAACGACCCGTCAACGTCGGTCCTCAACAGTCAATGTCAGGCGCACGACGTGAAGAATCTGTTCGTGGCGGACGGCGGGCCGTTTGTGACCCAGGCCAACAAGAACTGCACGTGGACCATTCTGGCCCTCTCGATGCGAACCAGCCAGTACATCGCGGACCAGCGCAGGGGGGGAACAATTTGAGAATTGGTGAATTGGTGAATTGGTGAGTTGGTGAATTGAATTGGTGAATTGGTGAATTGAATTGGTGAATTGAGTTGGTGAATTGAATTGGTGAATTGACAATGGCTACAAAGCTGAACCGCCGATCGATGCTGCAGCTGCTCGGCGCGGCGCCGATCGCGGCTGGGTTCACGTGGACGGACGCCGAAGCGGCGCAGGCGCATCAGCACGCGCAGGCGGCCCGGGCGGCGGCGGCGAAAACGCCGTTCAAACCAAAGTTCTTCACGGCGCATGAAGCCGCGACCGCACGCCTGCTCGCGAACACGATCATCCCGAAGGACGATCGGTCCGGCAGCGCGACCGACGCCGGCGTGCTCGAGTTCATGGATTTCATGATGCACGACGAGCCGAACCGTCAGACGGCCATGCGCGGCGGACTCGCATGGCTCGACTTCGAATGCGAGCAGCGCTACGACAAACGGTTCGTGGACTGCACCGACGCGGATCGCCGCGCCGTGCTCGACGACATCGCGTGGCCGCAAAAAGCCAAGCCGGAGTTTTCGCAGGGCGTAGCCTTTTTCAACAGCTTCCGCGATCTGACGGCTGCCGGCTTCTGGTCATCCAAGATGGGAGTGGCTGACCTGCAATACATCGGCAATACATTCGTG
>JBOGIZ010000538.1:0-1955 GCA_050747805.1 Vicinamibacterales bacterium
GCTCCTAGGCACAGAAGGATTCGTCGAGGAAGCCGCAGCCTGTTTTGGAGTCGTCTCGAGCCCGCTGGCTCCCGCGCACTGGGAAGCGGAGTTGACCAACGTCATGTGGATGGCTGTCCGAACCAAGGTGCTGGACGCGAGTGAAGGTGCCGCTCGGCTGGGCCTCGCTCGACGTTTGGGTATCGAATCGGTCGCGACCGCTACGTTATGCCAGCCCGCGTTGTTGCGATCGGTCGCGACGGGAATGCCCGCGTACGACACGCTTTTCGTCGAATTGGCGGCGCGCACCGGATGTCCGCTCGTGACGTTTGACACGGGCCTGCTGAGAGCGTTCCCGGAGATTGCAATCAGGCCCGCCCAATTGGCTGACCTTTGATCATTGCCCCTGCCGTCGTGACGGCGGAGTCCGGTCACGAGGCGTCTCCTCCCTGAAAAGAACCGGCGCTGTCGAAAACGACTTGACGAACCCGAACGCCGTCACCTCTGCGCAACCCCCGCCTGTTTTGTACCGTACACGAAAAGGGCGATGATGCTGCGCATCATCGCCCAATCCTCAATCCTCAATCCGTCGATCACCCCTCGGCAACCGCCAATCCTTCGATCGCCAACCGGCAATCGCCCAGCCTTCGCTGAAGCTACGGCGGGCAGGCAATCGGCAATCTATTCGGTCTCTTCCCTCGTGAACGCCTCCTCCGGCTCCACGAAGTACTCCATCTCCCGTTCGAGCTCAAGCTCCTCGGGCGACGGCGGCGGCGGTGGCGGCGGTTCGTCCGCCGGGATCCGGACGTTCCGGTAGTACTCGAACCCGGTGCCCGCCGGGATCAGACGGCCCATCGTCACGTTCTCCTTCAGGCCGCGGAGATGATCCACCTTGCCCGAAATCGAGGCTTCAGTCAGCACGCGCGTGGTTTCCTGGAACGACGCCGCCGAGATGAACGAGTCGGTCGAGAGCGACGCTTTCGTGATCCCGAGCAGCAGCGGCCGGCCCTGCGCCGGACGTCCGCCCGCGGCGATCACGCGCTCGTTCTCTTCCATGAAGCGGAAGCGATCGACCTGCTCCTCGACGAGGAACTCGGTGTCGCCCACCTCCTCGATCTTCACCCACCGCATCATCTGCCGGACGATGACCTCGATGTGCTTGTCGTTGATGTTGACGCCCTGCAGGCGGTAGACCTCCTGGATCTCGTTGACGAGATACGCGTGCAGCGCCTTTTCGCCGAGGACCGCCAGAATGTCGTGCGGATTGCTCGGACCGTCCATCAACGGCTCGCCCGCGCGCACCCGGTCGCCTTCCTGGACGTTCACGTGCACGCCGCGCGGCAGCGAATACTCTCTCGGCTCCCCGCCGTCCTCGGGGACGATGAGGATCTTGCGCTGTCCCTTCACCACGCCGCCGTGCCTGACGACGCCGTCGATCTCGGAGATGACGGCCGTTTCGCGCGGCTTGCGCGCTTCGAACAGCTCGACCACGCGCGGCAGACCGCCCGTGATGTCCTTTGTCTTGGTCGTCTCGCGCGGGATCTTGGCGAGGACCTGGCCCGCGTAGAGGCTGTCGCCGTCCTCGACCATGAGGTGCGCGTGCGACGGCATGTGGTACTTGTGGCTCACCTTGCCGTTCTTGTCGCGGATTTCGATCATCGGCTGCTTCTTCTCGTCGGGGCTGTCCACGACGATCTTCCGCGACAAACCGGTGACCTCGTCCACTTCCTCATGGAACGTGACGTCCGAGATGAGGTCCTTGTACTTCGCCGTTCCTGCATCCTCGGTCAGGATGGAGAACGTATACGGATCCCACTCGACGAGTATCGTCCCCTGCTCGACCTGCTGTCCGTCGCGCACCTTGAGCCGCGCGCCGTACACGACCGGGTAGCGCTCGCGATCGCGCCCCTTCGAGTCCTGCACGACGATCGAGCCCGTGCGGTTCATCACGACCAGCTCGCCGCCGCCGCCCGCCT
>JBOGIZ010000539.1:0-10298 GCA_050747805.1 Vicinamibacterales bacterium
CACGAAGGCCGTCCAGGAAAGTCCCGACAATGCGACGTACAAGATCGACCTGCAGCGCGCGCAGCAGGAAGCCGCGCGCGAGCACATCGACAAGGCGCGGAAGCTCGAAGCGCAGAACCAGCCGGACATGGCGCTCGCCGAGTACCGGCGCGCGCTCGAGCTCGACGACAACAACCGGACGCTGATCGCAAAAACCGCCGAGCTCGAGCGCGCGATTCGCCAGAAGATCGAAGCCTCGCGCCCGAAGCCGCAAATCCAGCAGTTGCAGCAGCAGGCGCGCGGGCTGAATCAGCCGCCGCTGCTCAACCCGGCATCGCCCGAGCCGCGGGACTGGAATTTCAACAACGCGTCGCTCAAAGACATCGTCAATTTCATCGGGAACGCGACGGGCATCAACATCACGTACGACGCGCAGTTCATCGATAAACCGTACACGGTGAATCTGAAAGGCGTCACGGTCGAGCAGGCGCTGCGCGACATCCTGTCGGCCAACGGCTACTACTTCAAGGTCACCGATCCCAAAACGATCATCGTCATTCCCGATCTGCCGCAGAAGCACCAGCAGTACGACGACCTGGTCGTCCGGGTGTTCTACATCTCGAACGCGGACGCGACCGAACTGACCATGCTGATCAATACGATCGCACGAGCCGGGGGCCAGACGGCTCCGCCAGCGGTGTTTCCAGACAAGGCGTCGAACACGATCACCGTCCGCGGCACCGTGCCGGTCGTGGATATGATCGGCCGGATCATCGAGGCGAACGACAAGCCGCGCGCCGAGGTGCTGCTCGACATCCAGGTGCTCGAAGTGAATCGAAACCGGATGAAGCAATACGTGATCAACTTGAGCGCGTATGCCTTGAACCTGACGTTCTCGCCTGAGCTGGCGCCGCCCAACACGGCCGCGACACCGGGCACGGCGGCCGCGTCTCCACCTCCATTCAATCTGAACACGATCAGTCAGGGCATCAACACAGCCGACTTTTACCTTGGCGTGCCGACGGCGGTCGTGAATTTCCTGGAGAGCGACGATCAAACGAAGACGCTCGCGAAGCCGCAGCTCCTCGGACAGGAAGGGCAGCCGCTGACACTCAATCTGGGCTCGCAGGTGCCCATCCTCACCACCGTCTTTGGCGCGGCGGCCGCGGGCGGCTTCGCGACGATTCCACAGAGTTCGTACAGCTACAAGGACGTGGGCGTGAACCTCGCGATCACGCCGCACGTGACGTACACGGGCGATATCCTGCTCGATCTGTCGGTCGAGAACAGCGCGATCGGCGGGAACATCGATGTCGGTGGGCAGTCGGCTCCGACATTTACAGATCGAAAGGTTCACACATGGCTGCGGCTGCGCGAAGGCGAACCGAGCCTTCTCGCAGGATTGATCCAGCAGAACGACACGACGACCCACGCAGGGTTCCCGGGACTGATGCATCTGCCCGTATTCCGGCAGCTGTTTTCGAACAACGTGATCAGCAACCAGGACACCGATATCGTCATGCTGATTACGCCGCATATCGTTTCGGATCACGATCTGACGCCCGCGGACGTTGGCAACATCTATATCGGAACCCAGCAGAACATCGGCCTGTCGGGGCCGCCGCAGCTCATCGCGCCCCAGCCCGAAACGACGCCAGGCGGCGGCACGACGACCCCAGCGCCGTCGAGCGGCGGAGGTATTCCAATTCCGCCGAACATGTCACCCGGCGGCGTTCCCGGCCCACCGACCGGATCGCCCGGCGGCGTGCAACCGACAAATCCGACGCCCGCGCTGCCTCCGGGCACCGCGCTGACTCCGGGCACCACCGCACCGTACCCGGCACAGCCGACCGGCCAGCCGCTCGCGACGACCGCATTGCCGGCGAATCCGTCCGGCGCGCCTGCAGGGGCGACCGCGACGCCGACGACCTCGCCGTCGATCGTGCCGTCGCAGCCAAGCGGGGCGGCGCCGGTCCCGATCGTGCCCGCGCCCGCCGCGCCGGCGGCGTCGACGACGCCGACCCAGATCATCGTGACGCCGCCAGGCACGGAGTTCCGTGTCGCCGGTGGTCCGTACACGGTGCCGATCTCGGTCAATAACGCGTCGCGGCTGTCGACGTTGACGCTCACCGTGACCTACAACCCCGCCGCGATTCGCGTCCGCACGGTGCAGGACGGGACGTTCATGCGCCAGGGCTGCGTGACCGCATCTTTCACGCCGCGGATCGATTCCAACACGGGCCGGGTGGATATCGTGGTCGCGCGCGCGGGCGATCAGACCGGCGCGTCCGGAGCGGGCCTCATCGCGGCGCTGATGTTCGACGCGATCGCGCCCGGCTCATCGACGATTACCGTGACCGGGGTGGGCAACGCGCCCGACGGCACGCCCGTGCAATTGAGCTTTTCGCCGGTCACGATTACGGTGAGATAGCAGGAAAGAGCCGTGTCAATGCCGAATGCTCAATGCCGAATGCTGAACAATGGCGGACTCCGTTCGTCATTTGGCATTCGGCATTCAGCATTGACACGACTCGCGCGACAGCGAGGCTTCACTTTCATCGAGCTGCTCGTCGTCTCGACGATCCTGTTGATCCTGGCGTCGGCCGCGATGCCGCTGGCGCGCGTGACGATCCAGCGCGAGCGCGAGGCGGAACTGCACCGCGATCTGCGCGACATGCGAACGGCCATCGACAAGTTCAAAGACGCGGCGGACGCCGGCGTGATCGCGCCGACCGAGATCCAGGCGGGCAGCGAGAACTATCCTCAGAGTCTGCAGCAGCTGGTCGACGGCGTGACGAAGAACAACGATCAGACCGGGATCAAACTCAAGTTCCTGCGGCGCATCCCGCTCGATCCGATCACGCACTCGACCGATTGGGGGCTCCGCGCGTACGGCGACAAGCCCGATTCCACCTCATGGGGAGGCGGCAACGTCTACGACGTGTATTGCAAGTCGGAAGGCAAGGCGCTCGATGGTACCAAATACAACACCTGGTAGAACACGTACGGCATTCAGCATCCGCCTTTCGCGTCTGGCGCGCGTCCAGCGCCCGTCAGGCTTCACGCTCGTCGAACTGCTGATCGTCATTTCGCTCATCTCGATCCTCGCGGGCGTCGGGCTCGTGCAGTACAAGAATTCGCTCGTGCACGCGCAGGAGGCGACGCTCAAGGAAGATCTCTTCCGGATGAACGACGCGATCGACCAGTACTACGCCGACAAGGGCAAGTACCCCGCGTCGCTCGATGCGCTCGTCAGCGAAGGCTATATGCGGAAGATTCCCGAAGACCCGGTCACCAAGTCAGCCGACACCTGGCAGACAGTCCCCGCCGATCCCGATCCGAGCAACCCCAGCGCGGAACCGGGCATCTACGCCGTGAAGAGCGGCGCGCAAGGCACCGCCCTCGACGGATCCTCATACTCGGATTGGTAGTCGGACGCGTGGTCCGTGATCCGTGGTGCGTGATCAGTGGTGCGTGATCAGTAGTGCGTGATCAGTAGTGCGTGATCCGTGGTGCGTGATCCGTGGTTCCCGGGTCGGCGTCGCGGTCGGCGCGGTGGGGTCAATTAGCCAGCGCTCGCGAGGATCGAGTACCGGATCCAAAATCGCGCGTCGTGCAGCGCATGGCGACCTGTTCTGACTGGACGGGAGCGCGGCTGGCGATTGAGAATGCCGGAAGTAATTGAGACCCGGCACGACGCAAGCCACGATGCTGATGCGCGCAAAGGCGGCTCGTTGATGAGCGAGAACGGGCCACGAGCTGCCGAGACTCCCGGTCCGCCCAGGAGCCGCACCCACGAACGACGACCAACGGTCCACGGATCGCGGCCCACGCTCCACGGATTACGGCCCACGGATCACGGGCCCACGGATCACGAACGACGAACGTGCTACTGAACCGTGAGCGATGTCGTCGCTGAACCGATCTGGTTTCCGCCAATGGCGATCACGTCCACCCTTACGGTCTTCCCGCCGCGCGACGTGAACGTGTGCGTATCCTGCGGGCCGCTCGTCGTGTGGCTTCCGGTGCCGTCGTCATAGGTCCAGACGTAGTGATCAACCTGGGCGGTTCCCACGCCGCCCACGGTGAACGTCACGGGATCGCCTTCCGTTGCCGGACTCGGACTCGCGGTCAGTGTAACGGGCAGAGAGCCGACGACCACCTGCGTGCTGAGCGAGCTGCCGTCGTTCGCTGTGGCCGTCGCGGTGTAGGTGCCCGACGCGTTGTAGATGTGCGGCACGGTTGCCGCGGCGCCGATCGCGCCGAGATCCGTCGACCCGCCGTCGCCGAAATCGATGTGGACGGAAGAAATGTTCGCGCCCGTTGCCGGCACAACGGCGAACGTGACCGGAGTCCCTGTCGACGTCGCCGTTGGAGTGGCCGTGAAGGACGTCAAGGCGCGCACGTTCACGTTGACGGCAACCTTGCCCGAGACGCCGCCTGCTGTCGCGGTGACGTTCGCCGTCGCAGTCGTGTTCAGTGTGACGGTCGCGTTGCCGTTCGCGTCGGTCGTCGCGGTCGAGGGAGACAGCGTGCCTTTGTCTGTCGTGAACGTGACGGGCACGCCGGCGATCGGGCCGCCGCCCGTATCGGTCACCAAAGCGATGACTTGAGTCGTGCCGCCCGCGGGACCGAGGCTGGCCGGCGTGGCGCTGACGGTGATCGTTGTCGCCGCGGCGGTCCCGACCTTCAGCTGCACGGACGACGATGCGCCGCCCGAGTACGCCGTGATCGTCGCAGTGCCGCTCTCGTTGCCGGTGACCAGGCTCACGCTCACCTGACCATCGTGCGTCCGCGCCTCCTGCGGCTGAATGCTCCCGATCGTCGTCGTAAAGCTTATGAGGGTGCCGTTCTGCACTGCGGTGCCGCCGGTGCTCGTCGTGGTGGTCGTTGTTACGCCAGAACCCGCGCCGCTGCTCGCGACGCCATTCTGAATGGCCGTCGCAACGATCGGAATCTGGCTGTTGAGCGAGACCGAGTTCGCCGCCGGAAGAATCGTGATGACGGTGCCTGTCGGGGCGAGCAGGGGCACTTTGTCGCACGCGGCGTACATGGCGATCGGAAGCGCAAGGAGCAGAAGGATGGCCCGTCGGTGTGGTACCATAAATGGCGCTAACGATATTAGTCTCATGAGTTTACACGGTCAAGCGGGTTTCGACGACCGCGGGTACGCGATGGCGGCGCTCCTTGTGGCCATTTCGATCATGGCGATCATGATGTCTGTGGCCATGCCCGTGTGGAAGCACAACGAGCAGCGCGAAAAGGAAGCGGAGCTCGTATTCCGCGGCAATCAGTACGTCCGCGCGATACGGTTGTTTCAGGCCAAGACGGGCACATTCCCGACGAGCGTCGACGCCCTGGTGCAGGGAAGATTTCTGCGCCAGAAGTATCTCGATCCCATCACGAACGGTGAATTCACGTACATCGGCGCAGGCAGTCCAGTCGCCACGGGAACGCCGGCGGCCGGACAGCGCGCAGGCGGCGCGCCCATGACGACGCAGCTGACAGCCGGCTCTCCTGGCACCAACATCAGCACGACCGCGGCGCCGAGTGCCGCCACCGGCCAGGCGACCGGCGGCTTCGCGATGCCGGCAACCGCGAGCAGCGTGCCCGGCGGCCTGATCGGCGTCCAGAGCAAGAGCACGGACGAATCCATCATGGTTTTCAACGGGCGCGACCACTACAACGAGTGGGTGTTCCTGTACGTGTCCCAGAATCCGGGTGGAGGCGTTGTCGGCGGACGGGGCGCGACGGGCAATCAGGTCGGGACCCCTGGCAGGCCGGGCGGCCAAGGCGGACGTGGCGGCCAAGGCGGGCGCGGTGGCCGGGGTGGACGCGGCGGACGCGGCGGCCCGAACGGACGCGGCGGTCCGGGCAGCAATCCGTTCCCCTTCCCGGGCGGCCCCGGCCGTGGGCCAGGCGGCGGTCTGTAGCGACCCCATCGCTCAATTAGGACGACGGCCCGCGGGCGGCAGTCGGGCGCGAGCCGTTACTCCAGCTCCGTCACCACGGCGTCGTGCACGCGGCGCCGGACGTCTTGAATCTGATTGTTCTCGCGTGTTGGATGCACGCGGTTCGTGAGCAGCACCACATACAGATCGCGAGCGGGATCGAGCCAGAGCGACGTCCCGGTGAAGCCTGTGTGCCCGATCGCGCGCGCCGACAGGCGCGTGCCGCAGGAGGAGGAGGGGAGCATCGTGTCCCATCCGAGCGCGCGCGAGCTGCCCGGTACGTCCGACTTGCTGACAAACCGCTCGATCGTGTCTGAACGCGCGATCGTCTCGGCACCGCTCAGTCCTCGAAGCATGGCACGCGCGAAACGTCCAACGGCGGCGGCCGTTCCGAACAGGCCCGCGTGGCCGGCCGCGCCACCGAGCGCCCACGTGTTCTCGTCGTGGACTTCGCCCTGCAGCAGGCGTCCGCGCCAGAGGTCGAGCTCGGTCGGCGCGCATCGTTCGTGCAGTTCGCGCGGAGGATTGAAGAGCAGCAGATCGTCGGCGCGTAAGGCCTGACCCTCTGCGCTGCGGACCGCGGGCAGCGGATCCAAACCTGGAGCGCGCGGCTTCAGCCCTACCCAGAACGCGTCGAACAATGCCGCGAACGGCGTGCGGTACGAATCCTCGAGCATGAACGCGAGCAGCATGAAACCCAGATCGCTGTAGATCGATCGCGTGCGCGGCGCGTACTCCAGCGGCAGCGTGCAGATCGCGCGCTCGAATTCGGCGCGGCCCTGATGATCCCGGAAAAAGGGGAGATAGGCGGTCAATCCGGAAGCGTGTTCGAGAAAGTCTGCGAGAGTGACCCGCGCGCGGTCGGGACCGCGCCACTCCGGCAGTCTGTCAGCGACGCGATCATCGAGCGCGAGCCGGCCGTCATCGGTAGCGCGCATGACGAGCGCGGTGGTCGCGATCACTTTCGTGAGCGAGGCGAGATCGAAGATCGTGTCGGACGAAGTCGCCGCGGCATCCGGCGCAAACATCAGGCGTCCGAAGGCTTGGCTCCAGACAACCGATTCGCGGCGGCCGACTTCGATCACGCACGCGGGGAAGGCGTGCGCGCCGATCGCCCGAGTGATCACGTCAGCGACGCGCGTCACTCCGCTAGTCCCCTGGAAACGCGATGAGTTGCCTAAGTCCCGGACCGCGGCGCCCGGCTCGCAAGGCGCGCCGACCGAGCATATCGGGCATATCTGAGGGAGAAGCAACGCCGCGAGGCGGGATGCCCCGCCCGGGAGTTAGGTGATTCATCACGTTTCCAGGGGACTAGGAGCGCTTGACGCGGAGAGGCCCAAGCGAATTCGCTTCGCGCGCCGAAGGCCGACAATCAGCTTCCGGGTCGATTCGATCCGGAGGGACACTTCATGGATCCTCGTCGACAGATTCATGGCCGTCCTCAGAGATACCCGATCATCAGGATGAGAGCGATCGTCGTCCCGATGATCGCAGCCTGCGCCTTCCACGGCTGGCGCTTCGTCAGCCAGAGTGGGAAGGAGAGCATCAGGCTATCCAGAAGCCGGACTGAACGAAGACGTCGCCGGTGGTCGCCCAGCCGCGGGCCGTCGCGATATGCCCGAGCCGGCTGGCATTCTCAGCTCTCCGCCAACCGGGCGCGGCCCACGCGGGCCACGGCGTACAGGCTGTCGATCCGCGCGCGCAGGACGCGAGCGCCGGCAGCCGTCAGGCGGTACGGGCGGCGCCGCTCCTCCGCCGGCAGCGGTTCGATCCACTTGCGGGTCTCGAGGCGGGCAATCGCCCCGTACAACGTCCCAGGTCCCAGCTTGTGGCCCGCCACGGTCTCGATGTCCTGCGTCATGGCGTAGCCATGCTTCGGACCGTCGGCGAGCGAGATCAGGATGTACAGCGCCGGCTCCGAGAACCGTCCCAGGTCGGCCAGGTCTTCGCGGCGATGCTTCGTCGTCATTCAGGCCACCCGCCGCGCGCGTCCTGGCCGCGGCAACTACTACGTCATGCGTTATACTACGCCTTGCGTAATAGTGTCAAGAACGCGCCGGGCCACATCTCTGCCCGCGCAGCACGACCGTCGATCCGATCGTGGCGTTGGCGAGAACAGGAACGGGGAACCGGGAACCTCCCGCCGCGGTTCCCCATCCCCGTCCCCTGTATAGTGCTCACTCCGTGAGCACGCCCTCCACCCGGAAGTTCGGCATCTGGCTCGCTACGGCGCTCGTGGTCGGCAACATCATCGGCTCCGCGATCTTCATGCTGCCGGGGTCGCTCGCGCCGTTTGGCTGGAACGCGGTCGCGGCCTGGGTGGTGACGATGGCCGGCGCGCTCTGCCTGGCGTGGGTCTTCGCGGAGCTGGCGCGGCACCTGCCGGACGCGGGCGGCGCCTACGGCTTCATGCGGCTCTCGATGGGTGACGGCCCGGCGTTTCTGGGCGCGTGGGGCTACATCGTCTCGATGTGGTCCGCGAACGCCGCGATCGCGATTGCGGGCGCAAGTTATCTGACGCGGCTTGTTCCCCCGCTCGCGCGCTCGTCGGCGGCGCTGGCGCTGGCCGCCGCGGGCAGCCTCTGGCTCCTCACGGCCGTCAACCTGCGGGGCCTGCGCGCCGCGGGCGGCACGCAGCTGGTGTCGTCGATCGTGAAGCTGCTGCCGTTTGGCGCCGTGATCGGTCTCGCGATCTGGAGGATTCTCGGCAGCTCTGGTGCGGCGCTGCCGCCGGTTCACGCCGGCTCTGTGACGCTGACCGGCGCCTCGGGCGCGCTCGGTCTCACGCTGTACGCCATGCTCGGCCTGGAAAGCGCGGCCGTTCCCGCCGATGCCGTCGAGAATCCCGCGCGCATCGTCCCGCTGGCCACCATGACCGGCACGGCCCTGTGCGCGCTGGTGAGCCTCGTCGCGACGTGCGCCGTGGCGTTGATGTTACCGCCCGACGTCGTGGAGGCATCGAAGGCGCCCGTCTCGGACTTCATCGCCCTGTCTTTCGGAACTGCGGCGGGGACCGCGGTCGCCGTCTGTGCGGTGGTCAGCTGTCTCGGCTGCCTGAACGGATGGCTGCTGCTGTGCGGACAGCTCCCGGCGGCGATGGCGGAGGCGGGAGCGCTGCCGGCGTGGTTCGGCGCGCGCAACGCGGACGGCGCGCCCGCTCGATCGATCGTGGTCGGGAGCGTCGTCTCGACTCTCCTCACGCTCATGGCGTACACGAAGATCGGCGTCGGCGTGTACAACTTCGTCATTCTCATCTCGACGGCGACGAACCTTGTCATGTACCTGTTGTGTACGGTCGCCGTGTTTCGCCTCGTGCGTGACGGGCGCGTGCCCCAATCGGCGGGGCTGTTCGCGGCGGCGGGGGGCGCGCTGGTCTTCGTGATCTGGGCGTTTTACGGCACCGGCTGGGAGTCCATCGCCTGGGGCGCCGCCCTGATCGCGGCGGGATGGCCGCTGTTCGTCATCGCGCGCCGCGGTCGGCACGTCCGGGTGACCCTGGTCTGAGCCTGGTCTGAGCCCAGCACTGAGCTGCGCGCTCCACGCCGCGAAGTACGCCACCGCCTTTAGACTACAATGCAGTCAATATGCCCGACCACCTCCACCTGGGCGAACTCGAACAGATCGTGCTGCTCGCGGTCATGCGGCTCGGCGACAACGCGTACACGGCACCGATCCTCGATGAGATGAAGCGCCAGACGGGCCGATCGATCTCTCGCGGCGCGCTCTACACGGCGCTCGATCGCCTGGAGACCAAAGGCTGCCTGCGATCGCGCGTCGGAAAGCCGCTGCCCGAGCGCGGCGGCCGGCCGCGGCGCTACTTCACCGTCACGCCGGCCGCCCTGCGCGCACTCAAGGACGCGCGCCAGGGGCTGCTCCGCCTCTGGCGCGGCCTGGAGTCGCGCCTGTGAAACGGCGACGGTTCGCCGAATGGCTTCTCGCGCGCGTCCTCCGCGACGAAGCCGAGCGCGACATGGTGCTCGGCGACCTCTGCGAGGAACACGGACGCCACGGGCGCCTGTGGTACTGGCGTCAGATCGCCTCGATCGCGGCGCACGCGGGCCTGCGTCCGAGCGCCGTCCGCTCGGTCGCCGTTTCCGGAGATGGAGCCATGAACACCTGGATCAAAGACATTCGGTATGCCTGGCGCGCGATGTACAAGCGGCCGCTCGTCACCCTCACGATCGTCACGACGCTCGCGCTCGGGCTCGGCGCGAACGCGACGATCTTCAATCTGATCGATCGAATGGTGCTCAGACCGTATCCGCTGCCCGATCCGGACCGCGCGGTGATGATCACCGAAACGGGTCCCGGCATCGATTTCAAGGAAGGCTCGGTGGCGCCGGCGAACTTCTTCGACTGGCGCCGCGA
>JBOGIZ010000540.1:0-9087 GCA_050747805.1 Vicinamibacterales bacterium
GTGATACCCAGGATCCATTCAGGAATCGAGCATCTTCATCTGCCCGGCGCCTGTCGGCCGGCGCCGGCGCCTGCCGAATGGATCGGGGCCGTCTGGACAGCCGGCGCCGCCGCGTGCGGCGTCGACACGTGCCGTCCGCGAAACGCCAGGTAGAGCACCACGACAAAGATCGGGATCGCGATGAGCGCGAGACGAATCGTGAATACCGCCGCGCGCTGACGGCTTTCGAATTGGCTGTCTTCTTCGGCCATGGACCGGGCGGGCGTCGACGACGGCGGCGGCGCCTGATTGAAGCGCGCCAGGAATTCGTGCACCGTCTGCTCGGGATCGAGCCCGACCGCGACCGCATACGAGCGGACGAACCCGCGGCTGAAGATACCGCCGGGCCATTTCGAGATGTCGTTCCGCTCCACAGCCTCGAGCGCCGCGACCGGGATCCTGGTGTTCGCGGCGATCTGCCGCAGCGAGATGCCGCGCTGCTCGCGTGCCTGGCGCAGCATGCGTCCGAAATCGTCCATGTCCGCCGTCACTGTAGACAACCTGGAAATCGAGTGTCAAACGCGCGGCGCACATCGTCAACGCGGGCGCGCATCGACCGAGCGTCGGCGGCCGCCATGAACGCGCCGATCGCCGCCACTCCCGACGCGCCGCCGTCGGCAGCCGCCGCGGCGCGCGCGGCGTCGATCCCGCCGATGGCGATCACCGGCGTCGGCACCGCGCGGCATACCTCGCGGAGTTCGTCCAGGCCGGCGACAGCGTGGCCGTCAGCCTTCCCCTGGGATGGAAACACCGTGCCGAAAAGGAGGTAATCGCAGCCGCCGGCGGCGGCGACGGCATCGTCACGCGAATGAATGGAGCGGCCGAGCAGCATGCCGCGCGGCAGGAGCTCGCGCACGCGAGTCGCCGGCATCGAATCGGCGCGCAGGTGCACGCCCGAGGCGCCTGCGGCGATCGCGATATCGGCGCGATCGTTGACGACCACGCGGCAGGGAGACGCGGCAGCCTCAACGATCGCGCGCACGAGTTCGACCAGATCGCGATCGGGCAGGTCGTGCTCGCGCACCTGAATCACGCCGACGCCGGCCAGCGCCGCCCAGCGGGCGCGTTCGACAAGCGCGGGAGCAGACAGTTCGAAGCGCCGTCGATCGGTGACAAGCATGCAGCGCCACGGCGCGCCCGCGGGCGCGCCGTTCACTCCGGCGCCTGCTGCTGGTGCGCTTCCCGCCGGCGCGTCCGCGACGCGAATAGCGCACCCAGTTCGCCGAGGCCCGCGATTGCGGTGATGAGCCCGATGCCGGTGACGGCGCCGCGGGCATAGGGAGTGTTGAGGACGTGGGAGAACGCAGGCCGTGATTCGACGAAACGATTGTGCTCCCAGAACGCGGACCACGGAGCCACCGCGAGAAACAGACCAGCCTCGAGAAAGTACGCCGCAAAGATCAATCGGCTGAGCGTTCTGATGGTCAACCTCCGCTCTGCACGCGAGCGAGCTGCTCCGCGCGCGCCGCCACGTCCCGATAATCGCCGGCATCGGCCTGTAACTCGAGGAAGATCGCCAGCGCGCGCGCAACTTCGCCCGCCAATTCGAGCGCCAGCCCGAGGTAGTACAGTAGTTCGTGTCCGGCCTCGGTGCTTGGCGCGGGCGCCTCGGCCGCGCGCTCCAGCCACTCAATCGCGTGCGCCATGTCGGAGCGCTTCAAATAGAGGCGCCCGAGCATCGACGCGGCCTCGAAGCGGTGCCTCGGCGCGCGCGCCGCCAGGGCGAGCGCCCCCGCCGCCTCCTCCACCATTCCCATTTCGATGTAGGTCCGCGCGAGCTTCATGTGCTCGTCGGCCTCGTTCGCCTGCGAATCCCTCGTTGCGTGATCGCGGATGCCCTTGAAGACCTCTTCCAGATTCTGCCGCGGCGGCGGAGCCTCGAGAGGCGTCGCCGGCGCGAGCTGCTCCAACTCGTCGAGCACTCCGGTCAGATCGATCTCGAGCGCGCCTTTCTTCTTCACGTGTTTCCGGATCTCGGGCGGCGGATTCGCGGGCGCGTTCGTCACGGGCGGCGCCGGCGTAGCGGCGGATTTCGGGGCGTCCGTCGGCGCCGGCGGAACATCCGCGGCCGCGGCCGGCTCGGGCGTCGCGGCGGGGACGGCCGCTGGCGCGTCCGGTTTGATCACCGGAGTCGCGGCTTCACCCGGCACGAGCGGCTCCGGCACCATGAACGGATCGGTCGCGACGAACGGTCCCTGGCCGCTCAGGCGCTCCGCGATCAGCGCGTCAGGATCCGGAACGTTCAGCATCACGAGCGCGCGCCGAAAACGGTCGATGTGCGCGGGCTCCCAGGGCTCGCGCGCGACCAGATCCTCCGCGATCACCCGCGCCTCCGACCCCTGACCCGCTTCGAGATACGCGTCGGCCAGCTGCGCCTGCGTCTCGTACATCGCGGCTTCCAGCCCGCCGTCGACACAGATTTCGACGAGCTTGAGCAAGGCCGCGATCTGACCGGGGACTCGCGTCGCGAACTCCTGCAGCAGCGCCGCCGCGTCCATGTAATTGCGCTCGGTGAGCGCGGCCTCGACAATCGTATCGACGCACATGTACGCGCCGGTTGGCGACACGTCGCCGATCGTCCATGCGAGCTCGACGACGGCGCTGCGCAGCTCCGGATCGATCGAGAGGACGCGCGCCAGCAGCTCGCGCGCCTTCTCGGTTTCCTCCGAACGCAGCTCGATTTCCATGAGCGCCATCAGCAGCGACGGATCCTCGCCGGCGATGTCGCGATCCAGATACAGCTTGGCGGTTTCGATATCGCCCGCGGCGACGGCGCTTCTCGCCAGCTCCGCCCGGCCGTCGACGTCGTCGGGATTCAGGCGAACGGCCTCGCGCAAGGCGCCGAGCGCTTCTTGCGCGCGCCCCTTTTCGAGCAGATCCGCGTGCAGCGTGCGGTACCGGATCGCGGCGCCGATGGCGTCGCCTTCATCCGAGAGCGCGCGCGCGGCGGCCACGCGCGCGTCGATATCGGCGGGATCGACGGAGCCGAGCTGTACGACGATCTCGATCGCGCCATTGCGGTCGCCCCGCGCGCGCCGCCGTTCGGCGACGACCACGAGGTACGACTTCGCGTCGGCGAGCAGCCCTTGCTTCACCGAAACGTCCGCCAGCTGCAGTTGCGCGCGGTCGTCGTCGGGCTTGACCTTCAGGATCTTCTTGTAGATGGCCCCCGCGCGGGCGTAGAAGCCTTCGTGAAACAGATGGTCGGCAATCTTGGTGTACTGCGCGGTCGCCTTCTCGGTCTGACCGGCGCGCACGTATAAATCGCCCAGCGTGTTGGTGCTCGTCCAGTCCCGCGGCTGGTCTTCGACGATGCGCACATATTCAGCGATCGCGGCATCGAGCCGCCCTTGGCGGAGCAGCTTTTCCGCCTTTTTCAGGGTGTCGTCGCGATCAATGGGCACTGTGTGACGCTCTAGATCCTATCAAACAGCGACGGGGGTCGGAACGAACGCCGGTGCGCCTCGGAGTAGCCGAACCGCGACACGGCGTCCAGGTGCTCGCGCGTGGCGTAGCCCTTGTGCTGAGCGAACCCGTACCGCGGATCCCGCTGGTGCAATTCGACCATCGCGCGGTCGCGCGTCACCTTCGCCACGATCGACGCCGCCGCGATGGCCGTGCAGCGGGTGTCGCCATGAATCACCGCGCGCTGCGCCATGGGGAGCTCGGGCACGCGAAACGCGTCCACGAGGACCATGTCCGGCAGCGGCACGAGGCCGAGCACCGCGCGCTGCATGGCCCTGAGAGATGCCTGATGAATGTTGAGTTCGTCGATCTCGACGGGGTCGACGCCCACCACCGCCCAGCAGACCGCCTGCCGCGTAATCCGCTCGTACAAGGTCTCTCGCTCGAGCGCCGTGACCGTCTTGGAATCGCAGATGCGTGGAATGTAGCGCTCGGGATCGAGCACGACAGCACCCGCGACAACGGGACCCGCCAGACAACCCCGCCCCACCTCATCGACACCCGCGACATACACGAATCCCATCCGCCGAAGCGTGTTTTCGAGTGTTCGGTAGGCGCGGGTCTTGACCATGGGTCCACGGTGCGAACCTGTCAACGATGACGGCGAACGGCGCCGACGCCTTTACGACGCCTGCTTCTTGCCCGCGTCCTTCATGCGGGCCGCCTTGCCCTTCAGATCGCGCAGGAAGTACAGCTTCGCGCGGCGCACCTTTGCCGTCCGGAGGACGTCGATCTTGTCGATGACGGGCGAGTGCAGCGGAAAAATGCGCTCGACGCCCTGGCCGAACGACACTTTTCTGACGGTGAAGGTCGCCCGCGCGCCCCCACGGTGCATGCCAATCACCATGCCCTCGAAGATCTGGATACGCTCCTTGTCGCCCTCACGCACCTTCACGTGGACGCGGACGGTATCGCCGGGCTTGATCGCCGGGCGCGCGGTCAGTTGTCCGCGCTCGACGCTCTCAACGGGGGTCATGCCTTTTCTCCTCCGCAGGCTCGACGGCCTGCGCTACCGACTTCTGTTTCAGCAAATCCGGACGCTGCTGCCGCGTGCGCTGCAGCGCCTGCTCGCGGCGCCACTTCTCGATCTCCGCGTGGTGCCCCGACAAGAGCACCGGCGGCACGCCGTACCCGCGAAATTCCGCTGGGCGCGTGTACTGCGGGAAATCGAGCAGCCCGCCCGCCGTAAACGTGTCGCGCGCCACCGACGCTTCGTCGCCGACGACGCCGGGCACGAAGCGCGCGAGCGCGTCGATGATGACCAGCGCCGCCAGTTCGCCGCCCGACAGCACGTAATCGCCGATCGAGATCGCCTCCGTCGCGAGATGCGTCCGGACGCGCTCGTCGACCCCTTCGTAGCGCCCGCACAGCACCACCAGGTGCTCCAGCGCGCTCAACCGCTTCGCCGCGGCGTGCGTGAAGCACTCGCCGTCGGGCGACGTCAGAATCACCGCCGACGGATTCCCCCGCGTCTCGCGGATCCGATCCACCGCCGCAAACAGCGGCTCCGGCTTCAGCACCATCCCCGGCCCGCCGCCAAACGGCACGTCGTCCACCACGCGATGGCGGTCCGTGGTGAACTCCCGCAAATCATGGACGCGCACATCGATGACTCCGCGTCCAATCGCGCGCCCGACGACGCCTTCCGCGAGCGGCGCTGCCACCATCTTCGGAAAGATGGTCACGACGTCAATTTTTAGTCCGAGGGGCTGTCGCCACTCGGACTCCCCCACAGGCGCCCTCGCTCGCCGCTCCGCCGGCTCGCGCCGTGCGCCTGGCTCGTTCGCGTTGCTCACTCGCGCACCAGGGGCTTCGCCCGCCGGACTCCCTACACCGTCGCTCGCTCGCACGCCATCACTCACTCTCGTTCACCGGCGGAGCGTTCAAATCCACCAGCCCCTCGGGCAAATCGACGACGATCGCTTTCGCCGCAAGGTCGATCCGCAAGACGATGCCCTCGACCATCGGGATCAGCGCTTCCCCGCGCCGCGTCGCGATCACGAGCAGACTGCGTTCGAGCGGCCCTTCGACGCGCGTCACACGACCCAGCAGCGCGCCGGCCGTGTCCGTCACCTCGCATCCCACCAGGTCGTGCCGGTAATACGTGCCGCTCGCCAGCGGCGGCAGATCGGCCTGCCGTACCTTCAACTCGGCGCCCGCGAGCGCCTCGGCGCCGCTCATCGTCTCGATGCCGTCGAACGCGATGATGGGACGCCCAGCCTGAAATCTCACCGCCTCGATGCGCCGTTCGCTGACGCGGCCGCCCTGCTCGACCATCAATACAGTGCCCGGAGCAAACCGATCGACGGCAAAATCCGTCTCCGGATTGACGATCACGTGGCCCTTGTTGCCGTGCGCGCGCGCGACGCGGCCCACAAGGAGTGTACCGGGTGTAATTGGTGAATTGGTGGATTGGTGAGTTGGTGAATTGCGGTCGTCTCTCAAATTCAATCCACCAACTCAATTCACGAATTCACCAATGCACCAACTCACCAATTGCTCAGTCGCGGAAGTCCACCGACACCTTCTGTCCGTCGAGTTCGGCAGCGAGCGACGCCAAGGTTCTCACCGCTTGCGCTGTCCGTCCCTGCCGACCGATCACGCGTCCCATGTCACCGGGCGCCATCGTGAGTTCGACGAACCACTGCCCGCGCGCCTCCCGCTCGCTCACGCTGACGGCGTCCGGCTTGTCGGCGAGCGACTTCGCAATCGCCTCGACGACGTCGCGCGCGCGGCTCATGCGTGCGCTTCGTTCGCGCCGGGTGCGGCCGGCTCCGGCGGCATCCGCGCGACGAGAGTACGCACGCTGTCGGACGGCTGCGCTCCGGCCGCGAGCCAGTGCGCAAAGCGTTCGCGATCGACCTTGAGAACCTCGGGCTTCGTCCGCGGGTTGTAGTGGCCGAGCACTTCGACGAACGAGCTGTCGCGCGCCGCGCGTGAATCGGTCACGACGACGCGGAAGTACGGACGCTTCTTCGATCCTGCGCGCCTCAAACGAATAACCAGCATTCTCCCTACCCTTTCATCATGCCCCGGAGCGCGGCCAGGTTCGGCCGCTTGCCCTTCTTGCCGAGCCCGGCCATGCCGCCCATCGCCTTCAACATCTTCTTCATCTGCACGAACTGCTTCAACAGACGATTGACGTCCTCGACCGACGTGCCCGAGCCTTTCGCGATCCGCTTGCGCCGGCTGCCGTTGATCAACTGGTGATGCCGGCGTTCTTTCGCGGTCATCGAATTGATGATCGCCTCGACCCGCAGCAACTGCGTGTCGTCAACCTGCTGGCGCGCCTGCTTCAGTTCCTTCACGGCGCCCATGCCCGGCAGCATGCCGATAATCTGCTCGAGCGGCCCCATCTTGCGAATCGTCCGCAGCTGATCGCGGAAATCCTCCAGCGTGAACTCGTCGAGCCGGAGCTTCTGCTCCAGCTTCTCCGCGTCCTCGATCGAGACGGCCTCTTCCGCCTTCTCGATGAGCGACAGCACGTCGCCCATGCCCAACACGCGCGAGACCACGCGATCGGCGTGGAACGGCTCGAGGTCCTGCAGACGCTCGCCGCTGCCCACAAACGCGATCGGCACGCCCACGACGGACACGACCGACAGCGCCGCGCCGCCGCGCGCATCGCCGTCCATCTTCGTCAGCACGACGCCTGTCACGCCGACGCGGCGGTTGAACTCGCCCGCGCTTTTGATCGCGTCCTGCCCGGTCATCGCGTCGGCGACAAACAGCTGATCGACCGGCTGCACGGCGGCTTTCATCGCCTGCAGCTCGTCCATCAACTCGTCGTCGATGTGCAGCCGCCCCGCGGTATCGACGATGACGACGTCGAAGCCGCCGTTTTTCGCCTCTGCGAGCGCGCCTTCCGCGCGACGCACGGGGTCCATGTCGCCGTCGGCATCGAACACCCGCACGCCGGCTTGTTTGCCGACCACCGACAACTGCTCGATTGCCGCGGGACGCCTGACGTCGGTCGAGACGAGCATCGGGTGACGCCCCTGCTTCGCCAACCATCGCCCCAGCTTCCCGGACGTCGTCGTCTTGCCCGATCCCTGCAGCCCGAGCAACATGATGACGCGCGGCCGCACGTTCGACGCCGGGAGTCCGCCCTGCGCGTCGCCGAACAACGCGAGCATCTCGTCGCGGACGATGCGAACGACCTGCTGATCGGGCGTCAGGCTGCGGAGCACTTCCTGGTCGACGGCGCGATCGCGGACGCGATCGATGAAGGCCTTGACGACTTTGAAGTTGACGTCCGCTTCGAGCAGGGCCATCCGGATTTCCCGGAGCGCCAGCTCGACCGTGCTTTCCGTGAGCCGTCCCTCGCCGCGAATGCCGCGGAAGACGTCCTGCAACCGATTGGAAAGGGACTCGAACATGGCCGCACGAATGCGCCTAACACGCTCAGACGCAAACAGTTATGGTAGAGCAGGTTGAGCGGTGGTGTCAAATGGTGGCTTCAGTAATAATTCCCTCCATGACCTCTTCGATCCGCACGTCATACCTGATTGCCGGCGCCGCACTGCTGCTGACCGGCGCGTCCATCACGGCCCGCTCGTCAGGCCCGACTCCCCTGGCGCCAGTGCCAGCGCCGCGCGCGGCGGCGCCGGCGACGATTGAAGTGCAGGGCCTCGCCGGCAACGTCGAGCACGGGAGCTACATCGTTCATGACGTGGCGATGTGTTTCGAGTGTCACTCGCCGCGCGACGCTGACGGCAACATCATCGAGTCGCAGGAATTCATGGGCGGCCCGATCCCGGTTCGTCCGCCGTGGCCGAACGACTGGGCCCTCCGCGCGCCGCGCAACAAGGGCCTTCCCGGGTACGACGACGATCAGGCGATGCGATTGTTGACGCAAGGCGCGATCGGCCGCGACGGCACACAGCTGCGTCCGCCGATGCCCCGCTTCCACATGTCGAAGCAGGATGCCGCGGACGTAATCGCGTACATGCGGTCGATGCAATAGCTACCGATCAGGAGCGCCCGAGCGCCAGCGAGGAAGCCACGCGAACGGAGCGCGCCGGCGAAGCGGCGCGCGAGAGAGCGTGTAGGGGGGTCCGGCGGGGCGAAGCCCCCCGGATAATCAGGATGCCGCGGACGTGATCGCCTACATGCGCTCGATGCAATAGGGAGCGATCGACAGCGAAAGAGCGTGCAAGGGGGGCCGGCGGGGCGAAGCTCCCCGGAATTAAACCCCGCGCAATTTGTGACCGAGCTTTTCCTTCTTGGTGCGCAGATACCGCTCCGTGTATTTGGACGCGGGAATTTCGAGCGGCAGCCACTCGGCGACTGACAAGCCGTAGCCTTCCAGTCCGACGAGTTTGCGCGGATTGTTCGACAGCAGGCGCATCGACCGCACGCCGAGGTCCTTCAGGATCTGCACGCCGATGCCGTAGTCGCGCTGATCGGCCTTGAACCCGAGCTTCTCGTTCGCTTCGACCGTGTCGAGCCCCTGATCCTGCAGCGCGTACGCGCGGATCTTGTTGGCGAGGCCGATTCCGCGCCCTTCCTGGTTCAGGTACAGCAGGACGCCGCGCCCCTCGGCGGCAATCCGGGCCATCGCGGTTTCGAGCTGCTCCCCGC
>JBOGIZ010000541.1:0-7653 GCA_050747805.1 Vicinamibacterales bacterium
CCGCGTCGCCGGTGCCCGCCGATCCGCCCGCGCCGATGAGCGTGTGCGCTTCGTCCACGAACAGGATGATCGGTTTCGGCGAGGCCTGCACCTCGTCGATCACCTGGCGCAGCCGGTTCTCGAATTCCCCTTTCATGCTCGCGCCGGCCTGTAGCAGGCCGATGTCGAGGGTGTAGAGCTGCACGTCCTTCAGCGGCGGCGGGACGTCGCCGGTCGCGATCCGCGCGGCAAAGCCTTCAACGACGGCCGTCTTGCCGACGCCGGCTTCGCCCGTGAGGATCGGATTGTTCTGCCGGCGCCGCATGAGGATGTCGACGATCTGGCGGATCTCCTCATCGCGGCCGCTGACCGGATCGAGCTGGCCGTTCTTTGCGCGCTCGGTGAGGTTTGTGGCGTAGCGCTTCAGCGCCTCCTGTTTGCCGAGCTGCGCCGGCGCCATTGCACCGCTGCTCTCGCCCGGCGCCGCGTCGGACGAATTGTCGGTCGCGCCAAGCGCGTCTTCCGGAGACCCGGCAACGATCTTCGAGAAACCGTCCGTGAGCGCTTCGGCTTTCACGGCCTCGAAGTGGCGCGATATCGCGAGCAGCGCGTTGCGCAGCGACGGCGTCTTCATGATGCCGACCATCAGGTGCCCCGTCCGGACCCGGTTGTCGCCGAACATCAACGTGGCGTACACCCAGCCTCGCTCGACCGCCGTTTCGACGTGCGTCGACAGATCGGAAATCGCGGTCGCGCCGCGCGGCAGGCGATCGAGCGCGTCGGTCATGTCTTTTGCGAGGCGGGAGGCGTCGATCTCGAAGTGCCGCACGATCCGGTGCATGTCCGAATCCTGCGTGTTCAGGATCTGCTGGATCCAGTGCACGAGCTCGACGTACGGATTCCCGCGCAGCTTGCAGGCGACGGTGGCCCCTTCGATCGCCTTGTACGCCAGGCTGTTCAACTTCCCAAACGATGCGGAACGGCTGATTTCGGTCATTTATCTCCCGGGGGGCTTTGCCCCGCCGGCCCCCCTACACGCGCGCTCGTTCGCCGCGTCTTATCGTTCCGAGGGGCGTCGCCCGTCGGACTCCCCTGCACGCTCACTCGCTCGCCGCGTCGGCGGCTCGCTCCGTTCACGTGGCTCGCTCACGCTGTTCGCTCGCTGCCAGGATTGTTTCACCATTCAGGATCAGGTCGGCGGCGTCGGCAGCCGTCGGTCGTGTGCCCAGCCACGACGTCCAGCCAAGCCGTCCTTCCCGTCCCAGCATCAGCGGCGGGACCTCATCGCGGCGCAGGTGCAGCCGCACGTCCCAGTCCAGTTCGAAGCACAGATAGAAGCGCACCCAGTCGACCAGTTCCTGCAGCGCCGACGCGCCGCCGTCGGCCGGACGCGGGAGAAACGATTCGTACTGGCGCAGACTGAGCGGCCCCAGATGGATCCGGAACTTGCTCTGGTGATCCCAGACGCGGCCGCCCGCGATGGCCGCCTCGCCAAGCCGTCCGCTGCTTCGGCCAAGCCGCGTGCGATCGGCCGGCGCGAGCGTCAGCCAATGGCCAACGAATTCCTCGACGCGCGCCGCCACGCTGAAGAACTGGCTGAGAATCGCGGCGAGGCCTTCGGCGTTGCGCACCTGCCGCACCAGCGTGCCCGCGTGAAACAGCCGCGCCAAATCTGGAACGGCGTCGCGTTCTCGCAGCGCCTGTGGCGCGACGCCGACGAACGTGCCGACGTAGATGCGGTAGCGATCCTGGCCGGCGCGGTCGCGATTGACGTGCGGCTGCGCCTGCGCCCACGCACGATAGAAGAGCGCGATGAACCGGTGATGCAGCAGATCGAGAAACCGGCTGAGCGTCGGGTCGTTCGAGTGGCGGAGGCGCTGCCGCGTGTACTCCGTCAAATGAATCGGGAGCGGGCCGTTTGGTCCGAGCAGGCCGAACAGGCGCACGTGCAGGCGTGGAGGCGTCCCCTCGCGGCCGAACTCCAGCGATGCGAGCGGCGCGGGCGCGAACGCAAGGTCCGGTTCCTGTCCGAGCCGCACCGGTTCGTCGACGGGCCGAAGCGCGGTGCCCCATCGCGGCTTGTCGATGTACAGACACTCCAGCCGGCGCAGCGTCTGGTAGAAGTCGTACCGGTACGGCTCCTCCGACAGCGCCTTCAGGAACGTCAGAGCGTCGGTCTCGTGCCCCATCTCGGCGCCCAGCGTTGAATCTCGCCGCGGCTGTCGGACCGCAGCACGGTTTCTGTCACAGAGTTGATCGATACATATCGCGCGAAATAGCGGTCCAGCACGGCGCCCAGAAGAAAGGCGCTGCCGCCCGCGAATCCCATCTCGTCCACGTCGAGCGTGACCTCGACGCCGCGCCCGAACGCGATGCGGTCGCGGCCGGGCAGCCGCCGTACGACTCTCCGCACGCCGACGGACCGGATACCCTCGATCTGCCGCCGCGCGCTGACGTCGGTCGTCGTCGCGTACAGCTCGAGCAGGTCGCGCAGCGCCGCCGCACCCTGTTCGCGGGTGGCGTCGACAAGCGAGAGATAGTTCAGCGACAGATGGCTGATGGCGCACCACGCGACCGCGCCGTCCGCGACCGGCGAAAACGGACGGCTCGGTCCGCTCAACACGCGCACGCTCGTGACGGGCGCAGCGATGTTGAGCGAGAAGTCGGACTGTCCCAACCCTATCGGCATCTGCAGCACGAGATCGCGGTTCGTGCAGAGCGCCTGGATCGACAGCTGCCGCAGATCGGACGAATAGGGCGCCTGCTGCGCATCGACCAGCGCCAGGAACACCTCGCTCCCGATGTAGCTGGAGCGCGGGCCCGTCCGCTTCAGATCCGCCGGCAGCACCCGCGTCTGACGCCGCGTGGTGAAGTACGCGGAGTTCTCCGTCGCGGTGGCGCTCGACGCGGCATAGAACGGCAGAAACCGCTGCTCGCTCGAATCTCCCGCCCCGTGTCCCACGACGCTCGTGACCTGGTAAATCTCGAAGTCGAGCGGACGCGTCCGATCGGCGACCACGTGGAACTCGAAGGCGGAGTCGTTGACGTGGATGCGATCGATCCGCGGCTTCTCGAACAGGTTGATCGCCGGCGTGCAGAACAGCTGCAGGTTCGACGCGTCGACAACACCTTCCAGCGTCGGATCGCCCCGCCCGAACAGGACGACGAGCTCGAGCTCGCTGCCGGGCACGCGCCGGATCGCTTCTTTCAGTCCGGTCAACGCGACGAAGCGGTAGCGCTCCGGAAACGCGAAGTACTCCTGCAGCAGCCGGTACCCCTGGAACGACCTGACGCTCAGCGGCAGCAGCGCTTCGTGATCCTCGAAGCCCACGGGCCTGATCGTGGTCGGCGGCAGCACGGTCATGCCGGCCGCCTGGCCGAGCGGCCGGACGAGGACGGCCAGCCCTGTGCCGAGACACAGCTCCAGTAGCTTGTTCGCGACGTCGTCGCGTCCGCCCAGATAGAAGGACAGCCGTTCGATCGTCATCTCGCCGAACGTCAGTCCAGCCGTCGCCTTGAGGCGGACGCGCAGTCCTCCCTTGATCGGCTGCGGGAGGCCGAGCGTGTTCAGCGGCAGGTCCGGCGCGAACGAGAAATAGTTCGCGGACGCGACCTCCACCGGGAGGACCGTCACGTCGAGGGCAGTCCGGAACTCGCAGGGCGTCGCATCGTCAGGACCAATCACCGAATAGAGCGCGGTCCCGCGCGGCACGGTTCGCGTGCCGTTCGCCAGGGTCGGCTCGTTCGTGTCGGGGTGCAGCTGCGCCACCAGCATCGACGGCGTCGGCGCGAGGTAATGCGGGTAGATGATCTCGAGCAGCGCCTGCGTAAAGCGCGGAAACTCGGCGTCGAGCTTCAGCTGCACGCGCGCGGCCATGAAGGCCGTGCCCTCGAGCAGCCGCTCGACATACGGGTCCGCGACGTCGAGGCCGCTCATGCCGAGACGCGCGGCGATCTTGGGGAACTGCTGCGCGAACTCCGCCCCCATCTCCCGGAGGTGCTGCAGCTCCAGGTTGTAGTGGTACAGCAGCCGCGGATCCATCAGGACACCCGCGTCTGCGCGACGTCGGAGATTTCGACCTGGCCCGTCTCGAGATCGATCTCGGTCCGCACGAGCATCTCGAGCGGAACGGGCTGGGACCAGAGCTGCCCGGCAATCTCGACGCCAATCACGTTGTGGTGCTCGAACCGGCCGACTTCGAGCGCGCGCACCTGCAGCGTCCCCGGAAGAATGCGCGGCTCGAAATCGACAATGGCCTGGCGGATCGCCCGTTCGAGGTCAGATACGTCGAGCGACGATGCCGTCTGGCCGGAAAGCGGCGGCAGCCCGAAGTTGATGACCGACTTTTTTGCGTACGGGAGAGTGGCCGCATCCATGTTGGGATCGAGGCGCGTCGTGTTGAAGAGCCAGGCGAGATCGCGCAGCACCGCTTCGCGCATCCGGCGCTTCGAGATGACGCGCTGCAGGCGCGGCTCGAGCTTCTTGTCCGGTTCGTCGTCGGTCAGGCGGTCGAGCAGCGCCGGCTGGAGCTGTTCCTCGGGTGTGCGCTGATCAGGCATGGTCCGGGTCCGCCGTGCCGGCGGCAGACCCGGCGTCCTCGCCGAACGAGAGGGTTCGCAGTTCGAGGAACGGGGTTTCGCCGCTGTCGGTGGCGAGAATACGTTGCCCGATCCCGCGATAGGCGTCCTCGGCGAACGATTCCCACTCCGTCTTTCGCGCGAGCGCTACGGCGCCGTCGCCGGACGCGGCGGAGCCAGGGTACCGGGTCGGAATGAGCGCGAGCGATTCCCCGCCGTTCTGAAAGCGCATCTGCGCCGGAATCCAGACGAGGTCGCGAAGATCGTCCGGCTTCTCGATCGTGACCGCAGCCAGCCTGGCGAAGGGCACCCAGTAATAGCGTCCGTTGATGATCGCCTCGAGCACCGGGCCGAGGCGCGAGTCGGCGTCGGCAATCCACTCGAACGGCTGCCCGTTCAGCGCGCCGCTCGAGACCGGCGCGTCTTCGAACGCGCGCAACCGGAGCTCTTCGGCCTGCGCGGCCTCGCCGCGCCCCGCGCGCAGGCGCGATTCGATGAGCAGCGCGAGCCACTGATCGGGCTCGCCGAGAATCATCGGCGACTTGCGCCCCTCGAACACTTCGTCGCGCACGGCCTCGCAGCGCACGGCGTCGCCGTACATCTGCCCCATGGGAAGGGCGAGCGGCTCCATTTCGGTCGCGACCTTCAGCTGGGTCAGAGCACGCTCCCACTGCCCGAGCACGCACAAGAGCTGAAACAGGAAGATGCGCAGCTTCGCGTCGGCGGGACGCGCACGGACGTCCTCCTGCAGGCGGGCCAGGGCCGCGGCCGGATCGCCTTCGCGGAGACTGCGTTCGGCGGATGCGGACGCGCTCATGTCAGGACGTAGTCATCCACTGGTCGTGATACGTCATCCCGCCCTGCGCCTGGCCGTCGGGTCCCTGTGGCGTGTACGAGACGGTGATCGTGTTGAACGTGAAGCTGATCTGCTCGGTCATGGCGCCGCTGTTCGATGCGTCGCCCGCCTGGATGTCGAGCGACAGCACGCGTCCGTCGTCGATCTCGATAATCAGGTACTCGAGCTGCCCCTTGCCGCTCTTGCGAACGGTGAGCTTCGCCTTGATCGATTCGTTCCCGCGCAGCGCCGACATCAGCGCGGTCGAGGCCTTGTCCACGCGCTTGATGACGCGCAGCTCGCGCATGGTGGCCCGACCGGTCGCGGCGCTGCTGCCTCCCAGCTGCTGCTTGCCCTGCATCCCCCAGGACCAGCCTAGCACCTCGATCTCGCTCTTGTGCGCGCTGTCCTGAGCTTCGCCCGCGATCGCGCCAGACTTGGCGCCGGTGACGCTGAGGAACATGTCCCCAGCGCCAGCCGGCACGACCGCGGTGGATCGGATGTCAGAAACGGACACTGGCACGGCAGCCTCGGCCTAGACTACCTTGTTGGCCTGAAGGTCGTACCCGGCCTTGATAGCGGCCCCAAGCGAGCCGTCGGGTTTCTGTGGGCTGTATTCCACAGAAACCTTCGCAAAGGCCAGCGCAACCTGTTCAGTCTCCTTGTCGCTGCCCTGTGAACCGTGCGACACCGACGTGATGATCACGTCGGTCATCTTCACGAACAGATATTCCTGCTGCCCCTTGCCACTCTTGCGGGACACCAAGACCCCGTCCTTCATGTGCGTGCCATCGGCGCAGTACTGCATGAGGGTTGGCGAGGCCGTGTCGATAAGGTGCGTGAAGGTCAGGTCCTGAAAGGCCGCCTTGCCTTGCCCGCCTCCGCTGCCGAATGTCATCCCACCGGCCGAGTTGGAGACGCCCCAGGACCAGCTCAGAATCTCAATCTCGTCCTTGTGCTTGCTGTCGAGTGATTCTCCCTTGATGTCGCCGAGCTTCAAGAATTTGTCTGCCGCCATGTTTCAACACTCCTCACATCTGGACCACAATATCCGAGCCTACCGTTGCTAACTGGCCTTGGCCGACGGCAGCTTCGAGACGAGCCGGAGCGAGACCGTCAGGCCCTCGAGCTGGTAGTGCGGCCGCAAGAAGAACTTGGCCGAGTAGTAGCCCGGGTTCCCTTCGATCTCGGTCACCTGGACCTCCGCGGCGGCCAAAGGTTTCTGCGCCTTCGTCGCCTCCGACGAGTGCGCCGGATCGCCGTCGACGTAGTTCATGATCCATTTCTGCAGCCACAGCTGCATGTCGTCACGTTCCTTGAAGGAGCCGATCTTGTCGCGGACGATGCATTTGAGGTAGTGCGCGAACCGGCAGCTCGCGAACAGATAGGGCAGCCGCGCCGACAGGTTGGCGTTCGCCGTCGCCGCCGGATCCTCGTACTCCTGCGGCTTCTGCAGCGACTGCGCGCCGATGAACGCGGCGAAATCCGAGTTCTTCTTGTGGATCAGCGGCATGAATCCGTTGTTGGCAAGCTCCGCCTCGCGCCGGTCGGCGATCGCGATCTCGGTCGGGCACTTCATGTCCACGCCCCCGTCGTCGGTCGGGAAGGTGTGGACCGGCAGGCCGTCGACCATGCCGCCGCTCTCCGCGCCGCGGATCCGCGCGCACCAGCCGTAGAGCTTGAAGGCGCGGGTGATGTTCGAGGCCATGGCGTAGGCCGAATTGGCCCATGTGAACTTCTCGTGCGCCGCGCCGGCGGTGTCCTCCTCGAAGGCGAAGTCCTCGACGGGGTTGGACTTGGCGCCATAAGGCTGGCGGGCGAGGAACCGCGGCAGGGCCGTAGGGCTGGCCGCCGGGAGCGCCGAACTCCTCCTCGTAGAGCTTCTTGAACAGAGGGCTTTGGTCCCAAAGCGCGCCCTTGAACTTCTTCAGGGTCTTGCCGAGCTCCGGCTTGGAAATGTTGAAGACGCGGATCTTAAGCTTCTCGTCGGTCTCGGTCCGGGAGACCAAGTGGTGCAGGCCGCGCCAGGCTCCCTCGAGCTGCTGGAAATCGGCGTGGTGGAGGATCTTATTGACCGATTCCGTGAGCTTCTTGTCGATCTCGGCAATGATGGCCTCGATCGTGCGCACCGCGTCGTCGGATACCGTGGCAACCCCGGCAAGCGCCTGCTCGGCGAGGGTGCGGACGGCTTGCTCGATGGCGGTCTTGGCGGCGTCGGACTTCGGTTTGAACTGCTTCTTCAGCAGGCTGTCGAACTCCGA
>JBOGIZ010000542.1:0-3522 GCA_050747805.1 Vicinamibacterales bacterium
GGAGAAGACGCCGCCGTCGTTGCCGAGCAGCAGATGATTCGGATCGGTGGGATCGATCCAGAGTTCGTGCTGGTCCAGGTGCAGGACGAGGCCCTGCGTATCGCGCAGACGCCTGATCGTCTCGCCGATAAGTGAGTACGTACGGCCGCCGTCCGTGGAGTGATAGCCCTTGTTGCCCAGTATGTAGATCTCGTCAGGGTTGTCGGGCGAGACGCGGACGTCGCAGAACTTCCATCCGTAAATCGTGAACACCGGCCAGAGGTCTTCCGTGTTGGCCTTGTGCCACGTCTCGCCGCGGTCGTCGGACCTGTAGACCTCTCCGCCCACGTAGGTCCGGTCCCGCCCGCCGGTAAATGGCGCACGGTTATCGAGGAACGTGTAGACGGTTTGCGGATGCGACGGAGCGACGGCCAGGTTGCTGCGGCCAATCTGGGCCGGAAGGCCATTCGTCAGACGCGTCCACGTGGCTCCGCCGTCCGTGCTGCGGTACAAGCCGCTCTTCGGACCCGTCTCGATCTGCCACATCGACGCGTAGAGCACGTCGTGATTCGAGGGATCCATCGCGAGATCGATCGCACCCGTCAGGTTGTCGAGAAACAGGACCTTTGACCAGTGCTGTCCGCCATCTGTCGTCTTGAACACTCCCCGCTCGGCGTTCGGCGTCCACTGATGGCCCATCGCGCCCACGTACACCACGTCGGGATTCGATGGATCGATCAGGATCTTGCCAATGTGCTGGGAATCGGCGAGACCCATGTTCTTCCATGTGCGGCCCGCGTCTGTGGATTTGAACACGCCGGTCCCGGCGAAGGCATAGCCGGCGAAGCGCGGCTGCACTTCTCCCGTGCCGACCCAGACGATCTGATCGTTCGACGGCGCGACGGCGATGTCGCCGACGGCGAACGCGGACTCATGGTCGAAGATCGGCGTCCACGTCAGCCCATTGTTTGTCGTCTTCCAGACGTTGCCGGCACCGGGACCGACGTAAATCGTATTGCGGCTGCCGGCCGGAACGGCGATCGCTTCGATCCGCTCCGATTGGTGCTCGGGCCCGAGCGCGCGCCATGCGAGCGGCGCAAACGGCGATTGAACCGCCAGCTGCAGATGAGCGGTCCAGGCGGCGTGCCGTTCGGCGACGTTGGTGGGCCGCGCGGCATTCGGTGCGGGCGTCTGAGGAGCAGAGACGAGCGTCCCGAGCAACCCGGCGGCGAGCGAGAGAACACGCAACCGCATCGCGGCGATTGTACCGCCTCAGGTTTGGGCCGTCCGGAATGAAACGGACGTGTCAGAGCGCGACCGTGTAAATTCGGCGTCGCCGAAGCGGACAGTGGGTGAATGCTGCTGCTCTCACACGCGCGGCGCCCTGACAGAATTCCGGCCAAAATTCGAGAGGCGGCGTTCTTGCACGCCGTGCCGAGCGGTCCGGTCTGCCCGAACCGTAGCTCAATGTTTTTCTTGATGCGATCGCGCGGACGCGCCGGGGGTCTTGGCGCTTACGGCATCACCCTGCCAGCCGTCGCTCTCGGGCTGTGGGGAGCCCTCGCGATCGCTCACACGGATGCCCGGCCACTTGCCGCCACGCCCCTGGCGCTCGCGGTTGCGATCAGCGCCGGGATCGGCGGCTTTGGTCCCGGACTGTTCGCGCTGCTCCAGGCGTCGTTCGCCATCGATTTCTTCCTGCTCGAGCCCGGTACGCTGTTTCGCGACATGAGCGTCCCGCAAGCCGCGGCCTTCGCCGCGTTCGTCGTCGGCTGGGCGCTCTTTTCGTTTGCGTCAGGCGCCGTCGCGAAGCAGGTCGAACGCGTGCGGCGAACGTGCGCCGCCGCCGAATCCGCGTCAGCCCACACCCAGCGTATGGGACAACTGACGTCCGCGCTCGCGCAAGCGCGTACGCCGCGGGCCGCGATCGAAGCCGCGGTGCAGGAATCCCTCTTCGCGTTCCAGGCGAACGCCGGCGCGCTGCTGCTCGTGTCAAAAGACGGCGCGACCGCCGACATCGCGCGCGCGGTCGGATACGCCAACAGCGACGCTCCCGACGGGATTTCGCTCTCGGATCGCTGTCCTATCGCCGACGCCATCGGCCGCGGCATACCGGTCACGTTCGAATCGCGCGCCGCTCGATTGGCGGAATACCCGGGCTCGTCGCAGTCCGGGTCAGCCAGACAATTCGAGGCGCTCGCGGCCGTCCCGCTGCTCATTGGCAGCCGCGCGGTCGCCGCCATTCAACTCGAATTCGACCGCCGCCGCACGATGACCGAGTACGATCGCGAATACCTGCGGGCGCTCGGCCACGGCGCCGCGCAGGCGCTCGATCGCACGTGGCAGCTCGAAATCGCCGAGCGCGGCCGCGCCGATGCCGAGCAGCTGCGCGCCCACGCCGATCGCCAGCTCGCCGAACGCGCTACCGTCGAGCAGGCTCTCCGCGCAAGTGAAACGCAATACCGCGCGCTGGCGGCGCGAACGAGCCGTCTCCACGCGCTCAGCGCGGCGCTGTCCGAAGCCGTCACGACCGACGCCGTCGGCGGCGCCGTCGTCACGCACGGCCGAACCGTCGTCGGAGCTACTGCCGCGGAAGTCCTGCTCCTCGGCGCAGACGGATCGCGTTTCGAGACGCGCTACGCCGATCCGGCGGATGACCCGGCGGCCGAACCCGACCGCATGGCACTCGAGGAGGGACTCTGCGAGACGGCCGCCATGCGATCGGGACGGCCGGTCTTCATCGCCTCGCTGGAAGAGTGCCAGCGCCGCTTCTGGCGCTCGGCGTCCATCGCGGCAGACGGCGGATACCAGTCGTCCGCGACGCTGCCGCTGCGCGTCGAAGGCGTGCCGATTGGCGTCCTCTCGTTCCACTTCACGGTGCCGGTCAACTTCGACGACGATTACCGGGCGCTGCTCCTGTCGGTGGCTCAGCACTGCGCCCAGACGCTCGATCGCGCCCGCCTCTACGAATCGACCCAGCGCGCGAGGGCCGACGCGGAGCGCGCGAACCGGATCAAGGACGAGTTCGTCTCGATCGTCTCGCACGAACTCCGCACGCCGCTCAACGCCATTCTTGGCTGGACGACGATGCTCCAGAGCGGCGCGCTGACGCCCGAGAAATCGACGCGGGCGCTCCGCTCCGTCCACGACAACGCCAGCCGCCAGGCCCGTCTGATCGAAGAGCTCCTGGACTTTTCGCGCGTCACGTCCGGCCGCGTCTCGCTCGAACTGGAGGAGGTCGATCTCCGCGACTTGATCCGCGGCGTGGTGGAATCCATGATTCCGAGTGCTGTCGCGCGCACCGTGGAACTGCAGCTCTCGCCCGTGCCGCGCGTGTTCGTGCAGGTCGACAGGCGCCGCCTCGAACAGGTGCTTTTCAATCTCATCGATAACGCGCTGAAGTTCACGCCGCCCGGAGGACGCATCGCCATCGACGTGCAGGCTGCGGCGGGCCAGGTCGCCGTGCGCGTGCAAGATACCGGCGACGGGATCGATCCCGAGTTCCTGCCGCACGTGTTCGATCGCTTCCGTCAGGCCGACAGC
>JBOGIZ010000543.1:0-3726 GCA_050747805.1 Vicinamibacterales bacterium
ATCGGCGATGAGCGAACCCACCCGCATCATCGGGCGCCCGCGGCGACGCGTCGACGGCCGCGCGAAGGTCACGGGACAGACGCGGTTCGCCGACGACATCATCCTGCCGCGGATGCTGCACTGCCGCCTGCTTCGCTCGACGGTCCCGCATGCGCGGCTCCTCAACGTGAAGACGAGCCGCGCGGAGCGCGCGGACGGCGTCCACCTCGTCCTGACAGGCGAGGCGTTCCCGATCGCCTACGGCATTCTTCCCGTCAGCCACGACGAGCACGCGCTCTGCCGCGACACGGTGCGCTTCGTCGGCGATCCCGTCGCCGCGGTCGTCGCTCGCGATGAAGCCGCCGCCGACGCGGCGATCGATCTGATCGACGTCGAGTACGAGCCGCTGCGGACGTTCGCCTCGCCCGAGGACAGCCTCGCGCATCCAGAGCCGCGTATCCACGACTACGGCGATTTCGGCAACGTGCACCGCGCGGTCGCGCTGCAGTTCGGCGACGTCGACGGGGCGATCGCCGGCGCCGATCACGTCTTCGACGATCTCTTCTTCTACGAGGGAAGCACGCACCTGCCGATCGAACAGCACGCGGCGGTCGCGCTCAAGGATCCCGACGGCAAGCTGGTCGTGTATTCGAGCACGCAGACGCCGCACTACCTCCATCGCGCGCTTGCGAAGGCGCTGGCGATGCCGCCGGCACACATCCGCGTGATCGCCACTCCAAACGGAGGCGGGTTCGGCGGCAAGAGCGATCCGTTCAATCACGAGATCGTCGCGGCGAAAGCCGCGCTGTTGCTCGACCGTCCGATCAAGATCTGCCTGACTCGCGAAGAAGTGTTCTACTGTCATCGCGGCCGCCATCCCGTGCTGATGCGCTTCCGGACGGGCGTCACGAGCGACGGCCGAATCGTCGGCATGGACCTGCAAACGCTGCTCGACGGCGGCGCGTACGGATCGTACGGCGTCGCGAGCACGTTCTACACCGGCGCGCTGCAGACGGTGACGTACAACATCCCGCGCTATCGCTTCCGCGGATGCCGCACGTTCACCAATAAGCCCCCGTGTGGACCGAAGCGCGGCCACGGCACGCCGCAGTCGCGTTTCGGGCAGGAAGTACAGCTGGACAAGATCGCCGAGCATCTCGGCAGGGATCCGGCGGATCTTCGGCTCGGCATCGTGGCACCGCCCGATTCGTTGACCGCAAACTATCTGCGCGTGGGGACGATCGGCCTTGCCGAATGCATCCGGCGCGTCGTGGATCGGTCCGGCTGGAAGGAGAAATTCCGCAAGCTTCCAAGTGGACGCGGCATCGGTCTGGCCTGCTCCTCGTATCTGTCTGGCGCGGGACTGCCGATCAACTGGAACGACTTGCCACATTCCGGCGTGCAGCTGAAACTCGATCGCAGCGGAGGCGTGACAGTATTCTGCGGCGCGACCGAAATCGGCCAGGGATCAGACGATGTGCTGGCGGCGACGGTGGCGGAGGTGCTCGGCATCGAGCCATTCGACATCCGGACGGTCACTGGCGACACCGATCTCACGCCGGTCGACCTCGGATCGTATTCAAGCCGCGTCACGCTGATGATGGGCAACGCCGCGATTCAGGCCGCACTGCGGGCGCGCGAGCTGCTCGGCGCGGCCGTAAGCGCGAAGCTCGAGGTTCCAGCCGAGCGCCTCGTGTTCGCCGATCGCCGCGTGTTCGATGGGGACAATCCCGAAAAGGGCGTGACGTTCCAGGAAGCAGTCTGCCTGGCCGAGGCACGCTTCGGCACGCTCGGCACGACCGGTTCGTATACGCCTCCGAAATCTCCCGCGAAGTTCAAGGGCGGCGGTGTCGGTCCTTCGCCCGCGTACTCGTACACGGCTGCCGTCGTCGAGGTCACCGTGGACTCGGACACAGGCTGGCTGGCAGTGCCGCGCGTGTGGATTGCGCACGACGTCGGCCGCGCGCTCAACCCAACGCTCGTGCGCGGTCAGGTCGAGGGCAGCGTCTACATGGGGCTCGGTGAAGCCCTGATGGAAGAACAAGTGTTCCGTCGCCTGCCCGCCCGGCTGTCGAATGCGCTCGTGCACAAGTTTCCGTCGATGCTGGAGTACAAGAGCCCGACGAGTCTCGACATGCCCGACATCGTCACGGATCTCATCGAGGATCCAGATCCCGCCGGGCCGTTTGGCGCCAAAGAAGTCGGCCAAGGTCCGCTGCTGCCGATCATGCCGGCGGTCGCCAACGCCGTGTACGACGCCGTCGGCGTGCGGATCGACGAGGTGCCGATCACGCCCGATAAGATCGTGAGGGCGCTGCGTGCAAAGGCGTCGGGCAAACCGGCGCGCGTCGGGCCGACGGCGTTCCCGGATGTGCCGTGGCCCGAGCCGCTGCTCGTCGCACCGCCATGGGAAGGCGGAGATGGCCGCGCGTCGAACGAACCGAAGAGACGATCGCATCGACAGGCAGACGCGGGCGTCGAAGCGAAGGCTGGCGTGCGGTCATGACACTACGTCGAGGCGCGCCGTGCGAAACGCCACGCCGGCGCCGCATTTCGCTCCAAAGTCCCGCCTCCGCAGACCGGACAAACATCGCTCCGGCGGCTTGTCGGCGGAAGCGCGGGGCCCCGGTGTTGCCGCATGGTACACCCCGCGCGGACTTCGGCGTCTGCGTGATGTTTTTCCGTCTGATGCCCGCGCGGTCTGCTCCGAGGGATTTCTCCGCGAAATGCGGCGCCGGCGCGTCCGGCGTCGAGGCTAACCACGCGACAGCCTACTCAGGAGGCTCACGCTCATGATGCGCCTCCCTCCTTTCCGGTATCGCGCGCCGCGGGCGGTTGCGGACGCGGCCGCGTGGCTTGCCGACGATCCGCAGCAAACGATGCTGCTCGCCGGGGGCACCGACGTCCTGCCGAACATGAAGCGGCGCCAGCAGACGCCGTCCACGCTCATCGGACTGCGCGGCATCCGCGAGCTGGCCGAAATCCGCGATGGCGCGGAGCTGACGATTGGGGCGGGCGTCACGCTGTCGAGTCTGGTTGCGGATCGACGCATGCGCGAATCGCACCGCGGTCTCTGGCAGGCCGCGTCGCAAGTGGCAACGCCGCATCTCCGCGCGATGGGCACGATTGGCGGCAACCTGTGTCTCGACACGCGGTGCACGTATTACGACCAGAACTACGACTGGCGCAAGTCGATCGACTTCTGCATGAAAAAGGACGGGACGACGTGCTGGGTCGCGACGTCGAGTCCGAAATGCCTGGCTGTGTCGTCGACCGACACGGCGCCGATGCTCATCGCGCTTGGCGCGTCGATCGTGCTTGAATCCGCGCGCGAGAAGCGTCGTCTGCCACTCGCGGATCTGTACGCAAACGACGGCATGTACTACCTGACCAAGCGGCCGGACGAGATCCTCACGTCGATCGCGCTCCCGGCAGCCGACGGCCGCCGAAGCGCGTACTGGAAGCTGCGACGCCGCGGCTCGTTCGATTTCCCGGTTGCGGCCGCGGCTGTGTCAGCGACCTTCGACGGTCAACGCATTGTAGAGGCGCGGATCGTGCTCGGCGCGGTGGCCTCTCGCCCGCTCGTCGCCGATCGGGCGCAGACCATGCTGACGGGACACGCGCTGGACGACGATTTGATCGCCGCGTGCGCGACTGCGGCCGCCGAGATCGGAAAGCCGATGGACAACACCGATTTCGAGCTGGTGTGGCGAAAGCAGATGATTCGAACGTTGGTGTCGTGCGCCC
>JBOGIZ010000544.1:0-2533 GCA_050747805.1 Vicinamibacterales bacterium
CCGCGGCGCCAAAAGCACTCCCACGGGAGAGGCGCCGGCGGGTCGTGGCGGGGAGGCCCCTCCCCGCGCCACCCGCGAGAGTAATTTTGAGACCGCAGATTTAACGCTTCTGCGCGACGGCGATCAGACTGAGGCCCGGTCCCACCTTCATCGCGTCCATCGCTTTGGCGATCGGCAGCAGCCATTCGAACGCCCGCATCTGTCGGGGACGCAGATCGCGCCGGCCCATCCACTTGTTCATCTGCCAGCCAAACACACCGAGGCGATTGAATTCGTCCAGACGCAGCACCTCGAACCCGGCGGCCTGCAGCTTGGTGTGCAGCTCCGTGCGCGTGTAGCGCCGTTCGTGACCGAGCGCCGCATCGGCCGGGCTGTACAGCGAAGGGTGCGCGGGCACGAGGATGATCGCGTGTCCGCCCCGCTCGAGCAGAGTGAAGTATGCGCGCAGCACCTCCTCGTCGGCCGCGATGTGCTCGAGCACGTTCAGGCACACGATCGTATCGATGTGTTCTGATGCGAGCACGCCGTAGGCGGGGCTGTCGGCGAGATCGAGTTTGAGCGTCCGGACGTTCTCGAGGTGGCCGAGACGCCACGAGAGCATCTCGACGTACAGCGGATCGTTGTCGACGCACACGAGGCGTTCGCGATCGAGGAGCAGCTCCGTGAAATTCCCGATGCCGCAGCCCGCTTCGAGCACGCGCTGGCCGAGGTACGACTTGAACTGCGCGAGCGTCCAACGATTGAGTCCCTTCGCGCGGCGCAGACTCTGCAACACGTAGTAGCCGTTGTGCGTCGTGAAGCGATCGTCGATGAAGCGGTACTTCAGCAGCGTCCAGACGGCCGAGAACGCGTCCTTCCAGCCGATGTTCTTGCCTTCCGCTACGGATCGGCCGTGATAGCTGACCGGCACCTCATAGAGGCGGATGTTCCACTGCGCCAACCGCGTCGTCAGTTCGGGCTCGATGCCGAACCGGTCGCTGTGGAGCGGCGTCTGGCGCAGAACGTCGGCGCGGACGGCCTTGTAGCACGTCTCCATGTCGGTCAGATTGATGTCGTTCAGGATATTGGTCAGCCACGTCAGCAGATGATTCGCGACGCTGTGCCAGTACAGCAGCACTTTGCGCTGCGATGCCGATGCAAATCGCGACCCGAAGACCGCATCGGCGCGCCCTTCGAGAATCGGCGCCACGAGCGCCGGATAGTCGTCCGGGTCGTATTCGAGATCCGCGTCCTGGATGAGACCGATCTCGCCGCGCATATAGCCGATCGCGGTGCGGATCGCCGCGCCTTTGCCCATGTTGCGCGGCTGGCGGAAGACGCGGACGCGCGGATCCTCCGCGGCCAGGGCTTCGAGAATTTCCACCGACCGATCCCGGCTGCCATCGTCGACGCAGATCAGTTCGAGCGGGAGCTGCACCGGACTCGCGAGGACGCGGCGGACGATCGTGCGGAGCGTCCGCGCCTCGTTGTACACGGGCATGAGGACGCTCAGCAGCGGTGGATTTGAAGGGACCGGATCCGGCATCGGGCGAGACGGTCTAGAAGGGTATCACGCGGCGTCGATCTTGCTTCCTCTTCACGCATGGGATTGCCGCGTCCAGGCCTCGGGACGGCAACGATGATGGTTGTGACGGCGGTCGCCGTTTCATCTGCCTCCCGAGAACCCGGCCCCAGCGACGTGTCGGCGATTCGGCGCGTGTTGTGGCGCGATCCCGGCGCGATCGCGTCTCGCGATCTCTCGTGGAGCAACATCGCGAAGTTTCCACGACCATCGGCGCCGTTCACGTTTGTCAAGGAAGACATGTCGGGATCGCACCCGAAGGTTCGTGTCCAGGATGCGGAAGGCCGGGAATGGACGGCGAAGCTCGAAGGTGATGCACACGCCACAGGCGAGGCGCACGCGGAGGTCGCGGCGGCGCGTCTCGTGTGGGCGCTCGGGTACTACGTCCAGCCATCATATTTCGTCGACGGCGGCGTCATCGAGCACGTCACGCACATGCACAGAGCGAGCGCGCTGACGTCGGAGGGCCGATTCCCCGGCGCGGGCTTCAAGGAACGCTCGCCCGACCTCGAAACCACGAGAAGGCACTGGTCGATCGAGAAGAATCCGTTCGTCGGCACCCGCGAACTCTCCGGACTGATGATCCTGATGACGATGATCAGCAATTGGGATTTGAATGCGCGGAACCTGGAAATCCTCCGCGCGCGCAATCCGGATGGCACGACCGAACTGCGCTACGTCGTAACCGATCTGGGCGCGTCGTTCGGACACCTCGAAGACGGGAGGTTCCCGCACTCGCTGCTGTCGATGTATCCCTGGACGATGTGGAACCTCCACGATTACCAGAAGCAGCGTTTCGTGGAAGGCGTGAAAGAGGGACGACTCCAACTGCATTTCCGAGGCAACGCCGGTTTCCGGACCGTTCCTCTCGAGCACGCGCGGTGGTTTGCGAGCCTTGTGTCGCAGCTCACGCCCACACAGGTCCGCGCGGCGTTCGAGGCGGCCGACGCCACTCCGCAGGACGTGGACGGC
>JBOGIZ010000545.1:0-2023 GCA_050747805.1 Vicinamibacterales bacterium
CCTTTACATGGACGCAAGAGCCATGGGGCAGCGCGCTGCGGTGCACGCATCTGCCCGCGCCGCACCTGGTTACGTCGCGCGATCTCACACTGCGATACGACGAGCGCGAGTGGCGCGGCGCCGCCGGATCGCTAGGTGTCGCCCGCGAACGGCTGCTGCTCGTCAAACAGGTGCACGGCGCCGGCGTGATCATCGCCAGGCGCGGCGCAGCTGCGGGCTGGGGCCGTCCCGAGGCGGACGCCATCATCACCGACGATCCGGATGTCGCGATTGGCGTCCTCGTCGCCGATTGCGCGCCGGTGCTGATTTACGACCCGGTCCGACACGTGGCCGCCGCCATCCACGCCGGCTGGCGCGGGACGGCGGCGAATGCGTCGGGCTCCGCGGTCGCCGCGCTCGTGCGCGAACTCGGATCGAATCCCGCGGATCTCGTCGCGGCGATCGGACCGTGCCTCGGCGCATGCTGCGGGGAAGTGGGCCCGGACGTCGTCGAGGCGTTCGGCGCCGGCGGCGCCGACCAGACGGCGCTCGCCGCCTGGTTCACGGCCGGTACCGGCGATCGATCGTTCCTCGATCTCGAGCGCGCGAACCGGGATCAGCTGACCGCCGCCGGACTCGATCCCGCGCGCGTGTTCACGTCCAGCTTGTGCACGAAGACGCACGTGGCGCGCCTCCATTCATATCGTGCCGATCGCACCGCCGCCGGGCGGCTGCTGGGTGCGATTCGCTTGAATAAACCAGTATGATAAACTAGTTTAATGAAGCCGAAGAAAATTGGCGCATTTGAGGCGAAGACGAACTTATCTTCGATTCTGGACCGGGTCGAGCAGGGAGCGATCTACATCATCACCAAGCGAGGCAGGGCGGTGGCTGAGCTCCGGCCGGCCAGCGTCTCCCGAGACCTGCGGTTCGGGATTGATGCCGGCCGGATCACGGTTCGGGATGATTTCGACGCGCCGCTCGACGATTTCCGCGAGTACTCGGAGTGAAGCGACTCGTCGACACGCAGGCGTTTCTCTGGTTCGTCTCGGGCGACTCCCGGTTGAGCGCGGCCGCGCGGCAGGCCATCGAAGAGGACGAGCATGCGTGGTGCATCAGTGCGGCGAGTGTATGGGAGATGGCGATCAAGTCCGGGCTTGCGCGGTTGACGCTTCCCACGACTGCGGTCGAGTACATCGGAGAGAAAGTGAGATCGGGATTGCAGGTGCTTGCAATCGACTGGTCGCACGCCGCGGCGGTCGAACGGCTGCCGCCGCATCATCGTGACCCGTTCGATCGGCTCATCATCGCGCAGGCGCTCGACGAGGGATGCGACATCATCACACGCGATGCCGTGTTTCGAAAATATGGCGTGACCGTTATTTGGTGATCATGCGGCTACCCAAGCGTGAGCGTCGCGACGAGGGCATGGCGCAGATCGCGGACCACCGATTCGAACAGCATGGCCATCGCGAAGCCTCGCCCTAGAAGAGTTTGCTTTGCGCTGATTTGGACGCCGGACCGCGCGCGAGCTGCGCCTCCGATTCGTCCATCGCAAGGTTCGACAACCGATCTGCGTCCGTGTTCTTCTCGCGCGGCACGTGTTCGAACGACACGCGGCCGATCTCGTGCGCGAGCAGCGTCGCGCGCGCGTGGAGCGGCTGCAGTCCGGGATGTTTGACTTTGTAGCGTCCACGCATCTGCTCGACGAGGAGCAGCGAATCCGATCTGATGTGGACGGCGTGCTCGCCGTGTTCCTTGGCCCAGCGAAGCGCCGCGAGCAGGCCGTTGTACTCGGCGACGTTGTTTGTCGCGATGCCGATCGCTCCGTGGAATTCGGCGACGGGCGCTCCGTCGCCGTCCTCGATGCGGACGCCGTAGCCGGCTGGTCCGGGATTGCCGCGTGCCCCCCCGTCTATGTAGGCGACCACCCGCACACGCTCGCTCTCACTCGTTCGCGTCATGATTCCGGCGGATTTCGACGGATTCCGACAGATTACGACGACGCCTGAGTCGCAGCGTCCTGCGGGGTCGCCCCTTAGGT